>VFJU01000262.1 GCA_009885905.1 Verrucomicrobiota bacterium | reverse complement strand
CCGTCGGACCACTCACGGTCAGCGTGAATGCCGCCAGCAAACAGTGGGATATCAGCCCTACGCTGGTGGGCACCCACCAAGTTTACTCCTATATCAAGGACAATGTGTACGCCAACGGATCGTTGGCGGCGTGGTCCAAGCAGGTCGGGGTCGCCACCTCGCGTTATCCTGGCGGCACCATCGTCAAATACTGGGATTGGGAAAACCCCACCGGTAACTCGGGAACGACCACCGACCGGTGGAACCCGAATTTTGATGGTATCGAAAAGCCTGCCTCGGACTGGATGAGCCTGGACGAGTATCTCACCTATGTGACCCAATCCGGCATCCGCCCGCTCTTTGGCGTCAATTCGCTGTCCGGCACGCTCTACAACCGCGAGCCCGAGGGCATCGCGCGAGCCGTGCGCATGGTGGAATACGTAAAAACCAAGGGTTATGGCGGCGCCCTCTGGTATATCGGCAACGAGGAGGAGGGGTCGCACAGCAGCGCCGGCGGCTACGTCGAGGTTTTCCAACGCTACGCCACGGCGATGAAAGCGGTGGATCCCAATATCGAAATCTGCTGGAACCAAAACACGCCGACGACCGGATCCATCCAGAGTTTCCTTAACAACGATGGCGGGACCGCCGACGGCTTCGAAACCCATGGCAAGTGGGCCTTTGGTGGAAGCCCCACCGGATTCGGAGATGGTACCTACGATCAGTGGCTCACGGAAATACCCTTGCGGGACCGCAAAAATTTCCGCGCCTATCGCTCAGCCGCCAACAGCTATCGCGCTGCTGCTGCCGCCGTCGGTCGTTCCGGGTTGAAGATCGCCGACAACGAATACGGACTCGGCAACTACAGTGGATTCGGGAAATTCAGCACCGGCATGATGCTGACCGAGTTTCTGATGGAGCACTTCATCGGCAACTGGGACTCGGCCTGTTACTGGGACATGTCCGCCATGATCTATGATAAGCCAAATGGCAGCTACCTCATCAATCCGATTGGCCTGGGCATGCAGTTGCTGGCCGATGCGCAGGGTGGCGAATACTTGGGGACCATTGCCACCACCGCTTCCGGCGTCCACGGCTTCGCGGCCCGCAAGGACGGTGTGCCCATCGTCTATCTGTTTAATAAATCCGGCTCCACCCATACGGTGAATCTGCAACTCACCGGCACGACTGCCACCACCGCCACCGCCCGACGCATGGAGGATACGCCGGCTGATAGCGGCTACGGGCAACTGGTCTCGGTGCCGGTCACCATCCAGGGCAGCCAGTTCAGCGTGGACATTCCGCCGATGACCTTCACCGAGGTCATTTTTGCCGCCAGCCTGCCGGTCAGGCGTAACCTGCGGGTTTCGTCCTCCTATGGCTCGCCGACCCCGGGAAGCGTCACGACCCAGGTCGACGGTAGTACGATTAACGCATCGGTGGAGTCGCTGATCAGCACCGGCAGCCACACCGCGCTTGTGGCGACCGGGTGGACGGGTACCGGCAGCGTGGGCAGCGGCACGGGAAACAACGCCAGCTTTACTCTCACCAGCGACAGCACGCTTACTTGGCAGTGGCAGGCGGTGACTACCCATACGATTACGGCCACTACAACCGGTTCAGGGTCGATCAGCCCGGGGGGTGCCAGCATCGTGGTGCAAGGCAGCAACCAGAGCTATACGATCATGCCCGCAGCCCACAACCACGTCGTAGCAGTCATCGTGGATGGCGTGAACCAAGGGGCGATCTCCAGCTACACCTTCAGCAACGTCACCGCTGATCACACGATCGAGGCCACGTTTGCCATCGATCAACACACGCTGACCGTGACCAGCCCCTACGGCGCGCCGAGCCCCAGCGGGCTCAACACCTACGACTACGGCACGCCAGTCACCGCCACGGTAAATTCTCCCGTGATCATCAGTGGCACCCAGTATGTGGCCACCGGTTGGGCCGGCACCGGCAGCGTGACGAGCGGCACGGGGACCAGTGCCAACGTGACGCTGACCAGCAACGGCACACTCAGTTGGCAATGGCAGGCCGCCTATGCCATCACCGCCAGCACGTCCGGTTCCGGTTCGATCAGCCCGAGTGGCACAACCTCGGTGGTCCAAGGCGGCACCCAACTCTACACCTTCACTCCCGCCGCGAATTACTTCGTATCCGATGTGAAAATCGACGGTGCATCGGTCGGTGCCGTCTCCCAATACACGTTCGCCAACGTCACGGCTCCCCACACGGTCGATGTCACCTTTGTTTATTCACCCGGCTTGCTCGACCACACCTTTGACGAGGGAACCGGAACCCTCAACGGCACGCTGGTGGATGCCGGCACGCTCAAGGCGGCCAACCCCGCGTTGGCTTGGGTAACGGACATCGGTTCGGCGATCACCGCCAACGGCACCATTACCGCATCCGGTTTGACTCGATCGGCCTACATCCCGTTAGGAACCAGCATCGCGAACGGAAATATCTATGAGTTGACGGTCACTCTGGCCAAGCCAAGCGGGACGTGGGTGAGCGCGGGCTTCTTCGACAGTGCGACACCGACAGTCACCACCCACATGGACGTTGCTGGAGCAGCAGGCACGGGGTGGTTCCTGTGGAGATCCAGCGGT
>VFJU01000453.1 GCA_009885905.1 Verrucomicrobiota bacterium | reverse complement strand
TTCTCGAGTCCCAGAACAAAGCTCCAGCAGACTCCGGATTGAGCCCAGCGATGGTTTTGAGCAAGGTCGTCTTTCCGCATCCCGATGGACCCACAATCGCCATAAAATGACCGCGCGGAATCACGATCGAAACCTGATCAACTAAAGGAACATCTTCACCATCTTTGCGAATAGTAAAACTAACATCTTTGAGTTCGAGCACGGATCAATTGGGTGAATAGTAAAAACGGAGTGAATCTAAAAACTCTATCATTATCGCTAAAATAAATCGTGCGATCACCTAACATTTTAGTCGAGCGGTATGATGCGGAGCTTGCCCGCCACCGGTCGATGAAGCGAGGCAGCCAGAGTGGGAGCCATGTTTTCCGTGCCGAGCTGCACGCTTGGCGGGACGGACGCGTCGTGATCCAAGGCATTCCGTAACGCCCCTTCCACGAGTTGACCGCAGTGAATTTTCATCGGCGGCAACGGGCCGAGATCGCCAGTGAGTTCTTGGACAGTGAGAAATTTCGCCTCTTCAGCGGTTTTGCCTCGCAGCAATTCGGTGGCCATCGATGCCACCGCAATGGCCGTTTGGCAGCCAAAGGCCTGGAACGAGGCGCGGTCAATGACTCGCTTGCCATCTTTTTCTGTGAATTTGAGCCACATCCGCAGCATGTCGCCACATTCTGGCGAGCCTACGGTGCCAACGGCATCGGCATCTTGGATTTCACCTTGATTGCGAGGATTGGCGAGTGCTTCCTGCACTTTGGATTCGAATGAACTCATGGGATGGGTGGCGGGATATCCCCGACGCAGTCTGGAAGTTAAACCGAGACAAGAACTTGTACAAGCGTGGGTCTCGGAGAACCGTATGGAAGGTCGCATGTAGCGGCTGCATATGGGAAAAATGCTCAACTACGTGCGAGTTGAATGGCGATGCTCGGGCTTGCTGACGCCGAGTTGACACAAAAAAACTATCTCAAGCTCTGGTTTCCCAAGTCCGTGGAGGCCGCTCTCTAAGCTTGACTGGTTACCCACCACCTCAGCGGCAAATCGACACCCAAAGTTCAAATCTCCCATCCCATCGGTGCAGTGAAATGGCGTTTATTCACCGACGCCGCGAAAGACGTGGTGGCGATTACGTGATCCTTCAGGCCGAATATGCGAACGTATGCGTCGAGATCCAACCCTGACGCAAAATGACTATTTAGCGGCGAACTTCCGCCCGCGCCCGGTCTCCCACGAGGCACGCACACTGCCGTACAACGCAGTCAACTCCGCTTCTGATAGAATTCTATATTCGATGGTCTTCGCATGACTGGTTTCTGGATACTTTTTCACCACCATGTTCTGCAAATCCAAACCTGTACGTTGCGATGCCTTGTCGATAAGTTCGCGACCACGATCTGCTAGGCCAGTGATCGCATTGCCCGGCGCCGCATCGGTGATAGGCGTGATGAAATAAAAACGTGTAAGCGCTTGTCCAGATGTATCCACCGTGACTTCATCGATGATCAATGCGCCGTCGAGCACGTACTTGTGGCGACTCACCGAAACGATCCGGTCAAGAGCGACCATGAAATGCCCACCGCCGAGAGTGGCCTGCCAGAAACGGCCCGGTCCGGGCGAGTCGCCAGTTTTTTCGGTGGTGTCAGGCTCCGCAGCTTCTTGGGCATTGATACACGATGAGTAGACAAGAATGCCTGTTAGGGTTAACAAAAACAATTTCTGGAACATGCGAAGAATTTGGCACACCCACTTCCCCTTGACCAGCCCAAGTCTATTTAAGCTGATTTTCTGCACCGAATTCTTACCAACGCTGCTAGCATTCCCCATGCATCGCGCATCGGCTTTACCTTGCCACCTTCCTTTTCAGTCCAGTTAAGCGGCACTTCTATCCAGCCCTCCCCTTTCCGCTTGAGAGCGAATAACAACTCGGAATCAAATGCCAAACCGTTTTCGCGAAGCTCTCGAGATACCTTTCGATAACCCGTCCCCTGCAATACCTTCGCACCACATTGGGGGTCGTCACAGCGCAGCACTAACAGTAATCTGACTGCGATGAGAAAACCACGATGAACTAGCCTCCGCCACAGACTCACCTCCACACGAGTCTCCGCGGTGCGCTTGCGAATGCCCAGCGCTGTAGAACCACCAGACACCGCTGTTTCGATGAGTCGCAACACCTCCTCGGGAGTTACGCTACCGTCGGCATCGACAAACGCATACCACGCAGCATCTGGCGATAACTTCCAAGCATTTCTAACAATAGATCCCTTGCCCACATGCATTTTTTCAACATGCAACTCCACCCTCGGAAATATTTTCTCAAAGCTTGCGCACAGCTGGTTGAGAAGTTGCTGCTCACGCGCTCCAGACCCATCGTCTGCAATCACCCAACGAATCGGCAGCAAAGAGCCCGCAAGAACCTTTGCAAGATCCTCGCCGAATCCAGCCAATCGCGACGAGTCATTCCAAACCGGAGTGACAAGCAGGATTTCGTCAGACGCTATCGTCATACTCTTCAATGCACCAATTTAACATTGCAGACCAATCGTTTCTTTCATGCTATTTCATTGCTTTGACTAAACGCGCGCTCATCATCGCTTGTTGGATTACCGTGATCGCGACCGGAGCATTCCTCCGCTTTGATCATCTATCGCAGCGTCCTTTCCACGCCGATGAAGCAACTGGCGCTCGGATCACGTCCACGAGCATGGAATCAGGCGAGTACCGCTTCGACCCAGTTCATTACCACGGCCCAATACTCAGCAAGCTCGCTGCTACGATTTGCAACATGAATGGGGAAACCCATTGGCGCGAGTTGACGAAGTCGTCGCTACGTTTTCTAACAGCTATTTCAGGCTGCCTGCTGATTCTAGTACCGCTTCTGTGGCGGAAGCGGTTCGGCGATGTTCCGATGCTGCTCACCGCCGCGCTGTTCGCCACATCGCCACTCCTTGTTTATTACAGCCGAATGTTCATCCACGAGTCTCTCCTCGTATTGTTCGGCATGTTAGCATTGGTTTTACTCATCCGTGCACCACGCTTTGGAATTCCTGGTTTGTTTATCGGACTCATGTTCGCGACCAAAGAAAGTTTCGCGATCAGCGTCATCGCTTGGTTGGGCGCGCTGCTGATACTCGCGTTTGAGAATCGACAACAGCTCAACCGTTCATGGTGGATTTCCTCCTGGCAACAATACCGCGGGCCACTGGCCGCCTCGTTGTTTTCTGCGGCATTTGTTTCCATCTTTTTCTACACCGACGGATTTCGCCACCTTCATGGAATCATCGACGCCGCCCGTACGTTTTTCGTTTATGAAACCGTCGAGGGTCACCAAAAACCGTTTGGCTACTATCTTGAACTTTTGGCAATACCCTCGCATGCCGGTGGTGCATGGTGGTTCGGCACGCCCGTTATCATTCTCGCGCTGTTAGGATACGCGTCTACATTTCAGCGTGCTTGCCAGAACCGAATCGTCATCCGCTTCATCGCGTACTCGACGATCGGGCATCTGCTGATTTATAGCATTATTCGTTATAAAACACCATGGCTCATCTGCCTGCCTTGGGCTCATGTCTGCCTGCTCGCAGGACTGGGCATCGTGGGTCTATCAATGCGCCGTCCTTGGGCGCTTATCTCGATCATTGGATTGATTGCCACGACTCTTGCCACACAATTCCACCAAGCTCGACAGGCCTCCGGACGCTACGCTTCAGACCCTCGCAACCCATTCGCTTACGTTCCAACCCAAAATGACATCGAAGACCTAACATTATGGCTGATACGCCTTCAAAAATCAGCACCTAACCAAACGCTTGAGCCCATCGCCGTGGTCGGATCAGCCTATTGGCCTCTACCATGGTACCTCCGCTCATTTGACAAAATTGGCTACTTTCCTCATCCTTCACCTAATCTAACAAATTTGCCGATTGTCTTCGCCATGCCCGCCGTCGAAGACGCCGTCACCCACCAACTCAAAGAATCTCACACTCCCCTACCACGTGGACTGCGTGCCGGAGTTCCGATGACTTTATTCGTAAGAAATGACGTATGGAATGCATGGATGAATCTCCAACCATGAGCACTCTCCCTCTGACTCAGTCCTTCACACATCAAGCGATGAACACTGAGTTTCATTTGCGCATCGCTAACCGCGATCTAACCATCGTCGCGGGCATGGCTAAGGAATGCTTCGACCACCTCGACTTTCTCGAGTCGCGCCTCAGCCGCTATATCGATGACAGCGACGTCTCGAGAATCAATCAGATGAAAGGTGGCGAAACACTCTATGTCAGTGAATGCACCCATCAATGCTTGTTGGCCGCGATCGACGCTCACTCTCGCACAAGTGGCTTATTCGATATTACGCTCGGTCGGTTGATCGAACACCGAAAAACCAGCGCTGGGGATGCACCACCACTGCTGTGCGGGCAAATCACGATTCATCCTGATATTCCTGCTGTCACCTGCAACGCTACTGGTCGAGTCGTCGACCTTGGTGGCATTGGAAAAGGATTTGCTCTCGACCAGATGAAACAAATTCTTATCGAGTGGGGTGCGGATGGTGCCCTACTCATGGCTGGCGCCAGCTCTCTGCTTGCCTTCGGTCATGAATCGTGGCCCATCGAACTATCATCATTTAAAAATTCTTTAACTCTCCAACTTTCTAACGAAGCACTCAGCGCATCTGGAACCGATTTTCAAGGCCACCACATCATTCACCCCAGAGGAGACGAGGCTATGCCTCAAGATTTAATCCGCCGCATCTGGGTTACCGCACCCACCGCTACACATGCCGAGATTTGGTCCACTGCACTGATGCTTTTGGAACCAGCAAACCTTACGGATTTCATCGGTGATGACGATACCATCACACGGATCTATTGCGACCAAGAAGGTAACGTTGTGTCTATTCCGCTTCGTTAAAACGAAAAATCCGCATCGATGAATTTGTCATAGCCGTTTAGGCAACGCGTTCTTAGCAATACTCTTCCGAGACCTGCGCAGTTGTGCAACCAGGTAAAACGAAACGAAAAGCGATACAAGTTGCCAAAAACAAAATGCGCGAGGCACTGACCTTGCCAAATTAAGCGGCAACTCACTAATCGAAAGAAGTGAGGCAGAGGCATAAACGGGCGTACTGATGGGAGAAATTCCCGCGATCCAAACTGCGGCGGGGATCAACCGATCATTCGAGGTGCTAAGCACCGCTCCAACCATAAGCGGTACAATCCCAATAAAAATAATCGCCATCCCCAAAGCCCTTCCTCCTTTGGCTTCAAGCAGTGCATGAAAGCCCATCCCACTGGAAATCATCACAAGAATAAAAATCATTAATACCGTTAGAGAAACATCATGCCCAGAAAACCATCGAGATTCAACCAGCGATTGGGTAAAAATGTACCATCCTGAAGCGCCTAGGAGCGCCATGACAATGATCCAACCAAACGCAGACGAAGCATCGGCAAGAACTGGGAGGGCGGAGCCACCGAGTTTACGAACACGTCTCCATTCACGGATTTGGTTATCCGTGGAGGGAGTGATGATTCGAGTCAGCATGAAGAGCAATAGCAGCGTTACTAACCCATATATGCCAGACATGACGACCGCTTCCGAGGCCTTCGGTACCCACCCAGTCAATTCCAAAATCATCTTAGAAATTTCTCGTGAGGGAAAAATATTTCCTGGATCAATCAAGGGTATAGCATTTCCTAACAAGAGTATCTGAATAAAGCCGAAAACACAGGTTGCCCAAACTTTACCTAACAATAAAGACTCAGCTTTGCTCCACCTACGGCAAAGCATCGTGATGAAAGTTAGAATCAGTCCACCTTGACAAAAAATCGTGAAAACCGCTTCAGGAAAGCCAAGATTAAAAAATTTAGCTTCGGGCGCAAGGTTCTGTCCCGTGGCAACAATCGCTCCAGCTGTTGAAGGCAGAATTCCCGAAAGGCTTTCTTGGAACACTGGGGTGATGGTGAGGTATTTGAAAAAAACCAATCCAAAACGAGCCATTTGGGGCACGATGGTGTAGAGGCAAAATACCAATCCTATAGAAATCAAAAAAGCCCAACGACGATTTTTCACCACCGTGCCAGTCACGAGTCCGGTGAGATGATAGGTTAGCGAAGAACTGAAAAAAACAACGTACAATGGAACCCACACACTCGGTGAAACCTGACCCTGCCAAAGCGCCCATATGGTAAATGGTAATGTCACAAAAAACATCGCGTATTCACGAATCGGCAGGCCAAAGAGATACCCCAATACCTTCGAAATCGGCCGCATCGGGATGAGTCTCTGGTAGTCAATCACACCCTCATCGGTCTCGGCTGTCATCCCACCCGAAACTTGGGCTGTTCCTAACACAAAAAGAATCAATGCCTGGAAAATAAACAACGGAATAATCGCTCCGCGCGCAGCATCCGACACGCTCGCATGCATACGATCCAATCCAATCGCTCGCGAAATGAAAAAAATAAATCCAGAAATTAACAGAGAAACAAGCAACGCTAACCCAAGCCCGCGAAATCGTAACCTCGATTTGCAGTATCGACAAAAAATTGGATTAATCCAAATTTTCAACAATTCACTTCTAACAAATTTAATGGGTTGTTTCTCTGTTATCATGACTGGCAATTGGCTTCAGCCACTTCGACTAACATTTCCTCAAATGACGAACGCTTTTCTTCAAATGATAACATCCGAATGCCACGCTTGATCAAGCTTTCTATCAGATTTGCTTGGTCATTATCGCTACCAACAAAACAAAAATGAATGACCTGTTCAGAAACACGAATATCATGAACTGAATCCTGAACCGTTAGCCATGCAACAGCATCGTGGTGACGATCAAGTAGGCGAAGCGTAAGCATTCGCTCATCTCTGCCAAGTTGCTCGCGCACTTGGTCAATGGTACCAGATGCCAGCAGTTTCCCCTGATTCATCACGCAGAGCGAGGTACACATTTCGGCCAGCTCACTGAGAATGTGGGAGCTAACGAGTACGGTAGCACCACGATCCGCAAATTTCCGCAGCGCCTGCCTCAGATCGCGACGGGCCAGGGGATCCAATCCACTGGCAGGTTCATCAAGAATCAAGACGCTTGGTCGGTGGAGTAGGGTCTTCGCAAGCACAACACGCTGTGTCTGTCCGCGAGATAACTCTTTGCACCAGCGATCTCTCACTGCGGTAAGCGCTACCTCCTCCAAACATTCTGCGACACGGTCACGGCGTTGCGTCCTGTTTCCGAGTCCATATGCCGCAGCGTAAAACTCGAGAAACTCACCAACCTTTAGGTCCGATGGAACAGGCGCAAGGTCCGGCATGTAACCAATAATTTGCCGCGCGGTTTCCACATCTTCCTGCACGTCAACTCCGCTCAGAATTACCTCGCCATAGGTCGGTTCCATTAATGTGGCTAACACTCGGAACGTACTCGTTTTACCCGCTCCGTTAGGACCTACTAAACCTAGTATCTCGCCTTGGGGAACTGACAACGTAAGATCATCTACGGCAATAAAATTTCCGTAATCCACTCGCAGATATCGTATATCAATAGCAGGTGTTGCGGTCATTTTTATTAGAAATCTAGCAAATCAGACGAGTTCCAATCATCCGGCAACCTCAAACCAATCGCTTCCATGTCTTTTTGTGCTTCAGATCTTTTTTCATTACGATGGTTATCGTATGCTTCACGTTGTGTCGGTGTTAGAATATCAAAAATTGCATCCTGCTTGGATTTTCCTGTACTCAAGGAATCCTTAGATTCACTCATCCCTTCAATCTGCATACTCGGATCAAAATCTCGAGCCCCACGAGCCATGACGGCGAAAATTTCGCTATGCTGAGAGTCATCAAGTTTAACGATACTATCCAAGCGCGTGACTTTCATGTCTGCTTCCTCTTGAACTTTTTGGACTTTTTCGAGCACTTGATCGGCTTTAAATTTCACGAATTGATCTCCTTGCAAATTGTTTTGCATGAACTGCTCGAGGCCGTCCTCGATATTAATATTGTTCGTGGCTTTAGCGAAATCTTCGAGTTTTGTACCCTCTTGCGAAAGCATGCTGGTGAATCGCTTGGCTTCAGCATCAGCATTCTGAGCCAATAAAATCTTAAGCGATTCTAGTTGCGCATCAGTCAGCGAATACTTGCGCGCAATTTCCCCCGCCTTGGTGTCACTCTGCCGCTGAACTTGTCGGGCACGAACTCGATCGAGCAAAGGTACGAGGTCGCGGATTAGAGGCTGTGAAGCACGAAAAATATCATCAGGTGTCACCAACCTGCCGTCACGGATGTCCTCGGTGATGTTGCGCACATTATCTTTTAGCGTTCGATTCAGATTTTTCCCGTTCCGCCCGGTCTGCTCTAATAAACTAACACGGTTGTTTGCTCGTTTCAGTTCGACTTCTAACTTGCTAACCTGCTCCTCTGCGGACCCTTCCTTTGGCGGCATACTCTGAGAGAAAAGAATCGCGCCAATCGCGCCAATAATAAATCCAATGGTTACTGAAAAAAGTGTGCGCATTTAATTTAGAGCGTGGGCGGTTTTATCTCTACTTTAATTCACGACGCATTTCTACGATGCTGTCGCGGATCTCAAACATCGAACTCCGCATGTGGGCAAGAGCAGCTTTTTGGTCGGCATCTTGTTCAACATCTAGCAGTTGCTGGCAAGCCCCGACCGCTTCATTGATCCAATTGATGCATCGTTTTAAGACCGCTAAAATAAATCCGGTTTCCGGCTGGTAGCCACTCTCACGTCCGTAAAGCACCCCCGCGAGTTTACCGCTTACTTGAAGGAGATTGGTGATCAAAATATACGATGGAGTTCCTGGCTCCGAACCTCGTTCTGTTATATCCATCGCCCGCATTGCTAGCTCCTGAGCCTGCGCTTGCAATGGATGGTTTTCTTCTTCCTCAACGTCTTCGCCATCTTCGTAAGACTCATCATCAAACTCATCTGAATCCAGATAGCCTTCGTTGAAATGAACGAATTCACCGGTTACGCGCTCCGAGCCTTCCAGAAGAAAGTTTTCCACGTCACCCTCTTCCTCATCCCGTTCGGCGAGCGCGTCTAACAAACCGTCCCACCCCATCACAAACGCTTCTTTCTGCTCACTGTCCGCATCTTCCATGTATTTTTCTAATACTTCTTGGTATGCATCCGTTAACCTATCAGATTCTTTTAATCGTTCTTCCCACTCAAATTCATCGAGTTGCTCTGCACCATCTGTTTCGTGTTCTTCAGGGTTTTTTCGCCTGATCACTTGCGTCATAAAATCACGCATGGAATTTAAATTCGCGAGTTTTTGCGCGTCTTCCGCATCCTCGTCCATCTCCCATTCGTGGGGAGAAATGATTAAGTGAAATTTCGCTGTCTCGATGACGACGCGCCCATTGATATCGCTGAACCATTCCAAGTAGAGAGCGTTCTGCCACTCGTGTGGGATATCTTGGCGATTCTGATAGAGGTGATGGAATTCTTCTTCGCTTACTGTGGGTACCTTGTTCCTCTTTGAGGCTGTCATATCGCCAATAATCCCAGACTGATCCATGTCCAGAGCTTCGGTGGTCGGCACAGACTTGGGAGAGGGATTTTCGAATTGCAACCGAGTTCCAGCAAGATCCCGCCAGCAATCGCCGTTTAGCGAGAGGATCAACGGCTCATCCCTCCCTTCCAGCCAGATCCGACCCGTGGTATGCCCCTCGACCGTATTATCAATTTCTCCGTGGGCAACGGTGTCTTCAATTCTCCATGCCATGGATAATAGTTTCTTCCTTCCGCGGTAGGCTCGTCAAGCAAGTGTCGTGGCAGGATGTGCCGTGCTCGTGTCGGTTTTAACCTCAGAATCGCTAAGCAGTTTGAAATAGTACGCTAATCAATCGTCAGCGGATGATCGTTGACGGACTGGAAAAATTGTTCAACCTTCATTGCGTATCGCGTTTCTGGAACCTCAACTTAACTACCAAATGACCCTTATTCGTCGTTTTCTTACTATCGCCGTTGCCGCAACTTTCGCTTCTGTGGCCGTCGGCCAAGACAAGCTCAACATCGCCACCGTCGATATGCAGGAGCTTTTCAAACAATATTATCGAACCAACGAGGCACAAAAGCAGATCAACGTTGAACGTGCTCGTATTCAGAAAGAAAATAACGAACGTCTCGCTCGCATCCGCGAACTCGAGGAAAATCTCGGAAAACTTCGTAAACAACTCGATGACCCGTCCCTCAACGATTCGAAAAAGCAAACGCTTTTCAAGGATTGGCAGGGCCAGCAGCAAGAGGGAATCGCTCTGGACCGCGAGCGCCGTGAATACCTCCAACGCCGTAACCAAGCTCTGAATGAAAAAATGGTGCAGCGCATGAAGGGAATCCTCGAGGAAATCCGCAAACTCGTGGAAGAAAAAGCCAAGGTTGAAAACTTTGACTACGTCTTCGACAAATCCGGTATGAGCACCTCGCAAGTTCCGTTTCTCCTCTACACCAAAGATGCTACCGACATGACGGCTATCTTGCTCAAGGATCTCAACAAAGGAGCCCCTCCAGAGTCCCTGATCAAGGATGGCGAAACCAAGCCGGAAATCCCAGAGACCGCACCCGCTGCCAACTGATCACTCATTCGAGGACCTCTGACCATCGCTGAGTTGGCATTCGCTCTCAAACTTTCCGAGCTCGCCCAGTGGGTTGATGGTGACATCGTCCGTGGCGAGCTCGATTTGTATCTAACTGGAATGTCGGCACTTGATGCCGCGGGTCCTCACGATGTTAGTTTTCTAGGTAACGTAAAATATCACGAACAATTTCTCGTAACCCAAGCCGCTGCAGTGCTTGTGACTCGCGGCGTTACGGACGGCCCGTGCACGGCAGCACTCATCGCCGTCGATAATCCTTCTCTCGCGTTTGCTATAGTCGTTCGACACTTCGCCTCAGCAACTAAAGCATTTACTCCAGGGATACATCCTAAGGCATTTGTCGATCCTTCTGCGGTGTTAGATTCATCTAAGGTTAAGGTAGACGCCGGCGCAGTGATCATGGCGGGCGCAACCGTTGGCGACGGATCTGAAATTGGTCCTAATGCGGTGGTCTCCGAAGACTGTGTGATTGGTCAGGATTGCCGCATTAAGGCGAATGTCACCGT
>VFJU01000287.1 GCA_009885905.1 Verrucomicrobiota bacterium | reverse complement strand
TCCTTTAGCATTTCCCCAGCATGAAAAAATTCCTCGCAATTGCTACCACCTTAGCAGCCTTAAGCAGTATTGTCGTTGCCGACATTCAAGCGCCTCCGGGCTCCACCTACACCTCTTCACGTAAGTTAGGGCGTGCCCTCAGCAACATCATGTATGGCTTCATGGAAATTCCTGAGCAAATCGTACGCAAAGAAGAGCAATTTGGTCGCAAAGCGTCACCCTACGGCGCCGTGGATGGCACCAGCCGCGCCCTTCGTCGCCTCGGCTATGGTTTTTACGAGCTCTTCACTTTCACTTGCCCAACGTATCGGGGCACATTCAAGCCACCTTATGAGCGCTGCGGAGAAGACAACCGTATCCAAATGAACGTGCAGGACGGCCTCTCCGAATTCCCACCTGAACTCGGTTTCGAAACTTACTACAGTTATTCTCGCTCTCAGAATTACTGATTCTGCTAGGTGACTAAGGTCATTTCTAATCCCGTCACCGGTTCGCCGCTGACGGGATTTTTTGTTCGTCCCCCTCTAAATTTCACCCTCTCCAGATCAAGCTGCCTCGTTAGAAAAATTTCACACTTCCTGCTGCGAGAAATGAACGAATACTCACCGCCACATGCCTGAAGAACCACTCACTTGCAAATGCACTGCGATTCTTGTCGCCGCGGGGTCTAGCCAGCGGATGGGTTTCGATAAGCTCGCCGCACCACTCGGCAGTGCGAGCGTCTTGGAGAAAACTCTCAAGGCATTTCTAACTGCAGAGTCCATCACCGACATCGTCGTAGTTTGCTCAGCGGAACGATGGGAAAAAATTAATTCTAACGATTTTTCCAAACCCATCAAGCGAGTCGACGGCGGAGCGAACCGCCAAGACTCGGTGGCTTCAGGCCTTGGGGCGATTCATGCTGCCACCGAACTCATCGCCATCCACGACGGCGCTCGTCCGCTGATTTCTCCGCAAGACATCGACCGCTGCGTCACCGCCGCCATCGCCCACCAAGCCGCCGCCCTAGTCAGACGCGTCACCGAGACACTGAAACGGGGCGACGCCGACGACTTCTCGGACCACCCCATCTCGCGCGATCAACTCTGGATCATGGAGACCCCGCAGGTTTTTCATGCCGCTCTGATCCACCAAGCCTATCAGGTGGTGAAACAACAAAACCTCGTCGTCACCGATGAGGTGTCAGCCATGGAAGTCATCGGCATCCGCGTGAAATTCATCGAGTCCAGACATCCTAACATCAAAATAACCACCCCGACTGATCTCGAGTTGGCGAGGGCACTTCTACGATGAGCCAAGCAATATACCAGTGGCAGCAGATTCCTAACGGGCCACGACTCGCCGTCGCGACCCTTACCGACTCGGAGTGCGCGGCACTGTCGATTTACATTCCTGCAGGGAGTCGCGACGAATCCAAATTCCCCACAGGCCTGGCGCACTTTGTCGAGCACATGGTCTTCAAGGGCACGGCGCGCCGAAGCTCGCGTGAACTCAGTTTCGAAATCGAAAATGCCGGCGGCCAACTCAACGCTTGCACCTCAGAAGATCAAACGGTGTACGACGGTCGCGGCGAAGCAGACCTCATGCCGGTGCTCGTAGATATTCTATCAGACATGGTCTGGAGCGCCACCTTTCCCGAGGCAGAAATCGAATTGGAACGCGAGGTGATCGGTGAGGAAATCACCATGTACAAAGAGTCTCCGGCGGATCACATCGGAGATCTCATTTCGGAGGCTTTGTGGGGCACTCACCCGTTGGGGAATTCGATCGCTGGCTCGTTAGAATCGATTTCCAAGATTGATCAATCCACCTTGCTTGAATTTAGAAACCTCCATCACTTCCGTAGCGATGTAGTGATCGCCGCAGCGGGGCCATTTTCACTGGATGAAATTCTAACAATGATTCTTCCGCACTTGCCGAAGAACTTTCATCTCGCAGAGCCCGCTCGCCCGTTCGACCGATCTGAAGCGGTGGTGCGGCGCATCGTGGATGAGCGCAAGACCGATCAACTGCAGCTCGCACTTGCATGGCACACCCCTGGCCGGCACGCGGAGTCACGCCACGCACTGCGGATGCTGAGCGTCATGCTTGGAGAAACTGCAAGCTCACGCCTCTTCCTCGAGCTTCGCGAAGAGCGCGGACTTTGCTATCAAATCAGTAGCGACGTGACATTCTTCGAGGAGACGGGCGCCTTCGAAATCAGCGCGGGACTTGATCCAGAATCGCGCGACCAAGCTCTGGCATGCATCTACCGCGAAATCGACGACCTCGTTGCGAACGGTCCACGACGGGGCGAGTTGGATCGCGCAAAACGCTTGGTCATCGCGCAAAGCAAACTCGCCTTCGAGTCCACCGGCGCTCATGCAGCATGGGCCGGCGAAGGGGTCTTGGACTTCGGCACCATCCCGTCACCCACCGAGTGGCGTGCGAAAGTCATGGCGGTCACCGATGCGGAGGTGCAAGCGAGCGCTAAAGAAATTTTCCACCAAAAGCATCCGTCGATTGCGGAAATCCATCAAAAGAAAAAAGTTCCACGTTCACGGAAAAGCGAATTTCTAACAAAATAATTTCAGCCGATGCCGAACGCTTTCCAACCCATGACGCGCGAGCATTTTCTAGCTCTCGGCTGCGGTGCGCTAGTGGCATTTCTTTTCATTCAC
>VFJU01000286.1 GCA_009885905.1 Verrucomicrobiota bacterium | reverse complement strand
TGCCAAATTCTAATATCTAGGCATTATCGGCACGTCGTTTATTAAATGACACTCCCCGTCTCCCCGTCCTTCTATTTCCCCGTCCCTCCGTCTCCCCTAAAAATGAAGATGAAGCCAAACCGTTTTCAGGTTGCTCCAAGACAAATTGCTCCGACGTCGCCCATTACGGCTCGTGGTTCTATTTGGAAGGGTCTTAATCCTTTACGCCGCAGCTGTCTCCTATCGATTTCCGCGATCACTCTTTTTGGATCGTACAGTGTGCGGGCTGCGACCCTTTACTGGGACACTAATGGATCAACGACCGGCACAGGTGCTGCGACAGGAACATGGGGAACTAGCAGTTTTTGGTCCACAAGTTCGGCAGGAACAACTACAACAGCTAATACGACAATCACCAATGCGGATGATGTAATCTTTTCTGCTGGTACGAATGGCACCACGGGGACTGTGACCATCGCCACCACGAAGGTCGCCAGCAGCGTCACCTTTGAAGACAATGTGTCAATCACCCTCTCCGGTGGTACCTCACTTACAATAGGAGGCACTGGTACAAAAGACGGTATTTTTGTTTCTAGCGGAAATAATGCAGCGAATAATATTAGCACGGCACTCATTCTCAATGGTAGCAACACGGTTGAAAATTCGGGTACGGGTGTCCTGACGATCAGCGGTGGAATCACCAGCACAGGAAACATAAATCTCACCAATAATAGCACCAACGCTGCTGGTATCACGATTAGCACCGGCAGCTTGAATAATATCGGTACGGTCACCAATTCCGGTACCGGCAGCGGCGGAGTCAGGATCAATTCTGTGATCGGCACCAACGTCACTGGCGTCACTCAAAACAGCTCCACCTCCAATCTGACGCTTTCCGGTGCTAACACCTACACGGGTCCGACTACGGTCACGGCTGGAACACTGGCGTACGGCGCCTCCAATGTAATTGGTAGTGGCGCAGTGACCGTCAACGGTGGCACGCTGGCCATCAGCACATTCAGCGACACGGTGGGCGCAGTGACCTTGTCCTCGGGCACGATCACGGGAACGACGGGAGTCTTGACGGGCACGAGTTATGCAATGACTGGAACGGGCACCGTCTCGGGCAGGCTCGGTGGAACGAGCGTGAACCTCACCAAGACGGGAGCAGGAACGACCACAACCCTTTCCGGTGCTAACACCTACACGGGAACGACTACCGTCAATGGCGGATCGCTCACGCTCAGTGGTGCAAGTGGTGCGATTGCATCGTCTTCCTCTGTGACGATTAACCAAGGAGGCACTCTTACCTTGAATAACTCGACCGCGAATTCTAACC
>VFJU01000359.1 GCA_009885905.1 Verrucomicrobiota bacterium | reverse complement strand
TCCTAACAACCCGCTAACCCACTGCGCTAGCGAGCTAGAAATTTCCCGCAACCGTTGTCCAATGTAGCCACCCAGTGGTAAAACTAACATTGCTGAAAACGCCATTCCAAGCGATGGAATTAAGAATCCATCTGGATTGTGACGTGGCGAAATTAAATGAGAAATCACCCGCCGCTGCCAGTCATACGACTCTGGGAAATGAAGCGCCGCGACCAATAGCGTAGTAAAAAGCACAAGAAAACTCATCGGCATCAACCTAGTCAGGAGGACCGCTCTAGAGACGTTCCCAGCCAAATAATTTCGCAACAAGCATGGCAGAAAACTCAGCCATTCCGGCGTGGAAAATGCCAGCGTATTGGGGGATTGATTCTCAGGTTGACTCACTTTTTTCCGACGCTATCCAGCAGTTCAGCAACGTCAAGTGGACTTTATCCCATCACGCATATCCCTCGATTCGACTTGACCCCCCTCACTACGAAATCGCTTCATGTTGGGGTGATTGTACGAATATTTTTAGTTGCTGGATTGTTGGTGAGTACGGGAAATCTCATGACCGCGCAAAACATCACTGCCACTGATTTAAAAAAAGAACTCGATGCCATTCGTGGTGAATATGAAACACGAATCAATCAACTGGAATCTCGGATTCATGAGTTAGAGACCGCCCCGCCCACCCCACCAAAAGTCGACCAAGATCAACCACGAGAATCAAAGATGATTGCTCCTGTAAATCCTAAACCCCGGCCGTCTCATCCCAAGAACAACGAACCAAGTCCGCAAGACCAAGCCGCAAAAGATATCGGTGACACTGACCCAGAACCTTCTACTAGAGACGAGGAACTCAATATCGAAAAAATTCAAACTGCACAACGAAAGTCCGCAGACAAAACGTTTGAAGGGAATACTGAGATTCGTGATCTAGCACAAAAAATGAGCGAAGAGAATTTGTTTTCTGATCGTGTCGAGGAGGTTCTCCAAAACTATATCGATATCGCCGGATATTTTCGCGCTGGCTACGGGAGATCTAACAAAGGAGGCGCCCAGCAAGCATTCGGCATCCCGGATCTCGCAAAATACCGGTTAGGAAATGAAGCTGAAAACTATGGCGAACTTGCCTTTGCAAAAACATTTTTTCCCGCAGGCTTGTTTGGTGCTAAGGGTGGTGAAATGGATGGCCCCACCGCACGGATGACTTACCGCCTGTCATTTTACAATCCCTACGATAATTACGGATCTGCCGCAGATACCCAGTTTGCATCGCCAGAGGTCTGGGGCACTGTGGCCAATGTGATTCCAGGCATGCCCGATGCTAAGTTCTGGGCTGGCGAGCGTTTCTATCGTCGCCATGACATCAACATGAATGACTTTTATTTCTGGGATATGAGTGGCGGCGGTGGTGGCTTGGAGGACGTCACGCTTGGCAATGGAAAGTTTGCATTTGCCTACGTCGGTAATGGCGCAGAAAGCGGAATTACCAATGGATACGACTCTCCAGATCCGGAAAATCTAGCAGGATTTAGCAAATCAAGTTTTGACTTTCGCTATTATGATTGGGCGTTTCTTGGCGGCGTCGGAGAACTTGGGCTGGTCTATTCAACCGCAAGCTCGGGCAATGACTCGGATGGCAATAGCGCCGATGACGCAGATGGCTTGTCGCTTAATCTAGTGAAAACGGACAAGGAGTTTCTGGATAAAAACAGCCTTAACGTGGCTTCCTTACAGATTGGAACTGGTCCAGCGATTTCGTTTGACTCGGGCTTTGAGACTTTCACCACGACCGCTGGATCTTTCATTCGCCCAGCACCACAGGAGGCTTGGAGATTTCGCGCGACGGAACAGGTGGTCGTGAAACCGATCGAGCAATTTTCAATCGGTGCTGTCATGCTCTATCAGTTTACGGACTACGGAATCGACATTCCCGACCAACAATGGGTCTCAGCAGGTTTACGACCGATCTGGGAGATATCAGAAACGTTCAGTATCGCTCTGGAGAGCGGGGTGGATTGGGCGTCATCAACTCAGGGCGGGGATAGCGCTGGGGGTGGTCAAGGTGGAACATTGGGAAAATTGACACTTGCACCACAAATTTCTATCGGAAACGAATACTTTAGTCGCCCAGTACTACGCGCCTTCGTCACTTATGCGATGTGGACGCAAGGACTCCAAGGCGAGATCGGTGGGTTGGACTATAATAACAGCACCTCTGGATGGTCGTGGGGACTTCAAATGGAATCTTGGTGGTGAAAGGGTAGGGGTACTAATATCCGCGGCTGAGCTTGACCCTGCCATGACCGGATTTTCTTCAAGAGACTTGTTTCATAAAAACGCTTTCGCTAATTTTCTACCATGTCCATGAAATCTCCACCAATTTCCGCCTACCAAGAAACCTTGGGAATGATGTATTTTTCAAGAATGTTAGATAAAATACGGCTTGCTGCCACAGAAAACCTTCGTGACGACTTCTGTGATAATCTTGGGTCGGGTTTTGACGGACGCTGTGTGAATTTTCTCCGCGTGAACTATGAGAAATTGAAGATCCGCACGCTCGAAGGTGGCGAGGATGAGGAGATTCTGCAGTGGTGTTTCGAGGTTGGCCGCGAACTCAATGAGGGAGATATTTATATATGGAATCAGTTCCTTAAAAGTGCTGGTTGGCGAGACGGACTTAGCGAGATTCTCACTCGTCGAAAAGTGGAAAGCGGCCTTGCCGGTCACGATGATA
>VFJU01000365.1 GCA_009885905.1 Verrucomicrobiota bacterium | reverse complement strand
GCGAGAATTCACGTGCAATCCGAAGGTGACCGTGCGGCGAGCGACTGAGGCGGATCGCGATAAAGTCGCCCACCTGTACACGGTCGCATATCCCATGCCCGAGCGACTGGCTGAAATCTACACCGAGCTGCTGCCAATGGCCGGTTCGGGAGGATACCACTACCTCGCATACGTTGACGGTGTCGAGGGGCCGGTGTCGGTCTCTAGCATGTTCTCACCTCGCGGCAGCAGCATCGTAACGATGCAGGGCGCGGCCACGCTGTTAGAACATCGCGGCCACGGAATTTATACGGCGATGATGGCCGCACGGGTGGCGGAGGCGCGCGCCATGGGCAAGGAGGCCGCGGTGCTTCAGGGCGATCGCAAGACTTCCGCCCCGATTTGCGTCAAGCTCGGTTTCGAGGAGGTTTGTAGCATCGATCTTTACGTATGGGGTAACGCCTAAAGTGGCGCGGTTAAAGCCCAGTATCTCTAGAGTCAATTTCCGTTAGGTTAGTGATAGAATCGGGTCGAGATGATTCGTCAATTTCCATCTCTCACCGTCTCATCCCTCGCATATTTTCGCACCATTACCTGACACAAAGAAGATTGAAGTAGCCTTTCTCCCCCAAAAAATTTCTCGCCATCATCACTCAATCCGCCTTTGATAAATTCATGAACTTTAGTGCCATAAACGACTTGTCCCTGGTTGAACGTTGCCCCGTGGGCCAAACCGATACGCTGATATGGTGAGTATTCTCGCCTTTCTATATCTTAACCCAACCACCATGAAAATGACTAAACAACCTCTCGTCGCCCGCTCGTTGTGGTTGTGTTCGCTTGTTGCCGTGATGTTTGTCAGCGGCTGTTCCGTGGCTACAAATTCCATTCGCTCAGATTTTCCCGACTACAACGACATCATTCAGTTCAATCAAATGCAGCAGATGGTGGTAAATTTGGTACGCATGCACTACCGAGAATCTCCATTATTCTTACAGGCTGGATCGGTGACGGCCGCCTATGAAAGCCGCGCTGAAATAAACTCCGAAGCCACGCTGGATACGGATGGGACCCCCATCACGATTGGGGGCAATTATCAGTTCGCAGCTAAACCCACCGTCAGCTACACACCCGTCGAGGGTAAGGCATACGTGCAACAATTCATGAGTGAAATTTCGTATGACAGCTTTGCGCTGCTGGTGCGTGCGGGTTGGCCCGCGAAGAAGCTAGTTTCCTTGTTGGTGGAGCGCTACACCACCGAGTCCGGCGAGGTGCTGGTGAATGATCACAAATCAAACTCCTACAGTAAATTTGAAGACCTTTTGAAAAAAATTCAAAGTGTCGAGGAGGTCGACCGTGTTGGTATTTCCAAAAGACCCAAGGAGGGCTACGACCTGAAACTGGGCGGGCTAACGATTCCCATGGAGCGCCTACAAATGCGTTCGTTAGTCGATGTGATGTTCTTTGCCTCGCAGGATGTGGAGACACCGCCCGATCAAGCCAACCGCACGAAAAAGTTTAACACAAGAGGCAACTTAACCATGAAATACTCCAAAAGTAAGCCTAAGAATGCGATGGTGTGGGCTGAATACAATGGCTATTACTATAGCGTGGATCAAAATGATATCGAAGCCAAAGACACGCTGGCACTGTTGGTGCAAATCAGTCGCATTCAGTCGGGTCCGTCCGGACCAGCACCGCTGTTGACCATCCCTGCCAATAATTAAATAGAATCACCCCATTTATCTGCCCCCGAGTCTGATCTAACTGCTGGATCGGAAGCATTTTTAAAAACAAATTTTCTCTAAGATGTGATGATTAGACTTCACGAATCTAAATCAAAAACCAGAGGACCGTCACCAAAAGGCAGACTGTTGATGATGGTGCTGTTGCTGAGCACCTTTTCGTTAGTTGCTCAGGCCTTGACGGGGAATCCCGACCTCACCGCTGCAGGCGCGATCGCCACGCTCAAGACCAGCACAGATAGCTCACCGCTCTACAGTGAAACCTATAATCTCGGTGCCACCGGACTACGAGGTTGGATCTACATTGGGGGTGGAAACGGTGCGGACGGGACCATTACTCTTTCGAGTCGCCAGATCCTCATCACCGTGGCGAGCGTGCCAGGCAATGCGGTCTTGGAGGTGGATGATGTGGTCCTAGGAGCGATGGCGGGCGGTAGCGGCACCGTACCGCTCTTTAGCAGCGATGCACGCAAGGCCTTTGGCGCGGCAATCACGGATTCAGAGAAGACAGGTGCAGGCGTTTTGCGAGTCAAACGCTGGCGCGCTGGTGTCACCACCGACGAGAACATCAAGATGACCATCATGGGCGACTACACAGCCACCGCCCCTTACTTTTGTCCAAAATCTGCGTCGATCCTGGCGAACGCCCGCACCTCGCTTGTCGGCCAGCTTCTAGCAAACTCAAATTTCCTAACCAGCGACTGGAAGGGCGCCATCAATGGATTAGCCCTGTTAGGCGGAGTGGCACCGAACGATGCCAACTACGCCACAGTGCAGACCCGTTTGCAGACGTATGCCCGCACACTAGCAACCACCGGGCCTCAACAATCCTCCCTCTATATTTGGGACTGGGGCTACATTGGTATCTTTCTCGGCGAGTACTACCTCAGCACAGGAGACCCCAACGTGGTCACCGGCCTCAACAATTTCACGATAGCCCTCGCTAGGGTTCAGAGCCGTTACGGCACTTACGGACACGGTGGTTCGCTCTTGAAATCTGACGGCAGTTTGCACGGTACCATCGCGCCTTATGGCCCCGTCAATCAGGCAGGCATCCCGGCCAACATCGCCATTGTCATCGGTAAAAAAGCGTTGCAAGCGGCAGGTCAAGCGCTCGATCCGGAGATCGATCCTGCCATTCAGCGTGGCTCGGATTTCTTCGCCTGGTACGTCAACAAGGGGCCGATTCCCTACGGCGAACATGAGCCCTTCATGGACGGACATTCGTCTAACGGAAAAGATGCGCTGTGCGCCGTGCTCTTCGGCTTGCAGGCAGACCGCACGGCGGAAACCGAATATTTTTCGCGCATGTCCGCCGCCAGTTTCAGCGGTCGTGAATACGGTCATACGGGACAAGGATTCAGCTACCTGTGGGGTGCCATGGGTGCTAACATAGGCGGCGCGTTGTCCGTAGCGGAATTCTTGAATAAAGTGCGCTGGCACCTCGATTTGGCTCGCCGCACCGATGGCTCGTTTACCTACGACGGTGGCGAGCAATACGGCGCGGGCTCGACCACCGGCGGCACCTACTTGGGAGCAAGCGGCTATTATGGTATGAATCCCACAGCCACCTATATTCTCACCTACGGACTGCCGCTGCAACGCCTATATATCACTGGCAAGAACGCCATCTCTACCAATACACTCGACGCCTCCAAGGTCGCCAATGCTATTGCTGCAGCGACCTTCAATCTGGATTGCGTTAGCTACACCGTTACCCAATTGACCGCTGCCCTGAGCGAATTTGATCCGGTGGTACGTAACTACGCTGCCATCGAACTGGCAAAGCGCACCCTGACCAATGCTCAACTCACCACCCTTCGCAACATGATTACCAGCACCAATGCCAATGAGCGCATGGGTGCTTGCCAAACGCTGGGAATCCTCAAAGACACCACCGCTTTACCGATCATCACCCAACGGCTTAACAAACTTATCGAGACTGACTCATGGGTCCGCGCCAAAGCCGCCAGCGCGATCCGCGCCTACACCGCCGCAGTGGCCAGCGCACAACGCGACTCGATGCTCACCGCATTCACCGCCAACGCCACCGATCCCGAGGTGATCGCGTGGAGTGATCCCATCCAGATTTCCAATGGCTATCTCGGCTTCGCCCTGTTTGGCGATGCCGTTTATGGCGGCAACAATATTGGCGTCTATACCATCAACGCATCCAAAAACCTGTTGTACCCAGCGATCAAGGTCGGCCTGAAACAGCCAGATTCCAAAGCCCGCTACGGACCGGCTAAATTTTGTTACGACCGACTAACACTAACGGATGTGCAGGCACTTATTCCTGATATTATCCAAGTCATCGAAACCGAAAGCCAAGCCGACACCATGTGGAGTATGAATCCACGCGGGCAAGGCATCGCCACGCTGGCCAAATATAAAATTAGGGAAGGTATACCTTTGGCTCTTGCAATGCAGGAGGTGCCGTCGGGCTTTGGCTGGGGCTCTAATGGATTTCAAGTTCCCGGTCTCAACGCTCTCATGGCCTATGGTGATGCTTCCCGCTGGACCTTGCCCACACTGAAAAATTATCTAGGAAAATGGAATACCACCTCTACCCAGTACACCACTCTCGTCACTTCCATCGCGTCCATCGAAGAGGCAATCACCGCGGCGACCCAGAACCTCGGTCTGGCTGTCGCTCAGTCGCAGGTCGTAGCCACCACCGGGGCTAAGGCCGTCACCCTCATGGGCACTTCGCCCCGAACTTCAGTAACTTTCACCAACCTGACTGCTCCATCTCACGGCACGCTCACTGGCACAGCCCCGAACCTAATTTACACCCCGACAAGCGGATACACAGGCCCAGACTCGTTCACCTTTC
>VFJU01000371.1 GCA_009885905.1 Verrucomicrobiota bacterium | reverse complement strand
TCCAGGCTGGTGGTGGAATAACGCGCGAACTTTGGTCTAACATTTCAGGCTCATCCGTTGCGAGCATTCCCCTCACTACACCCGTCACGTCCACATCCATACTCAGTTTGCTGCAGGCACCTACCAATAACGCTGACAATTATGGTGTACGAATTCGAGGATATATTACGGCGCCAGTCAGTGGAGAATACCGTTTCTTTCTGCGCGCAGACGAGTCCGCAGAGTTCTGGCTTTCCAATGACGATGAACCGGTAAATGCGTGGAAACGCGCCGAGTTAACAACTCCAGTCAGTGACTCTAATTGGTCGGGTGCTGCTCAGACCACGCTACTTCATCTCGAGGCTGGAGCGCGATACTATTTACAAATCCTCCACAAGGAAAGCTCCGGTGCGGACCATCTTGCGCTTGGTTGGTCCAAGCCTGGGGAAACCGACACATCTCCTTCGGAAATCGTTCCCGGTCACTTGCTCACCCGCTTCGAGGATGTCGTGCTGGGCACTTCGGCCACTGGCACACTCCACTTCGCACAACTTACCCCGCAGTCTGGTGCCGTCACCAATGCTTACGGAACAGGTATGATCCGACTCTCATTAGATAAATCCACCGCTTGGATCACTCCGAATTTTAGTAACCTAGGTTCAGCATTCACCGGAATGCATGTTCATGACAACAGGTTGCCATCAAACTCTAACATTGTTTTTGATCTCGATGAGCCAGACGTACAAATGCTCGCCGATGGATCTTACGTTTGGAACATCGTGGCTACGGGAGCTTTATCAGCATCTGAAATTGCTAACGGGCTGGGTCAAAACGCTTATCTGAATATCCACACGACCAGTTACCCCAATGGCGAAATCAAAGGCTATTTCCGTGCGCTAGACGGTTCGTCTACATTCACCCCACCGCCAAGTTCAGCCGACTGGGCACTCGAGTCCGGTGCTGGTAATACTCAAGCCAATGCCGCTTCAAGGTTTCTCCAGCAAGCAACCTTTGGAGCAAATCCTGCAGACATCGCCACTCTTCAATCGATGGCCTCCTACGATGGGTGGATCGAAAACCAATTCGTAAAACCCATTACCTATCATTTGCCCTATGTCGAAAAGTTCCGAAATGTGACATCACCTAACAATGCCACTTACCTTAATACACTCACAACCAATTCATGGTGGAAAAATTCCATCGAAGCGGACGACCAACTTCGCCAGCGTGTTGCATTTGCTTTGAGTGAGATCATGGTTGTTTCTGAAAATGGACCGCTCGATAATAGGGCGAATGCATTATCCAGTTTTTATGATACTCTGCTAGAACAAGCTTTCGGAAACGCTCGCGAACTTTTGGAAAATGTCACTCTGCATCCGGCGATGGGTCGCTATCTCGATATGCTACGTAACGACAAGCCTAACTTGTCCACCGGTCTCATTCCTAACGAGAACTACGCCCGTGAAATTCTCCAACTTTTCTCGCTAGGTCTCAACCGCATGCATCCTGATGGTTCGCTGATCCTCAATTCCAAAGGGATGCCCATTTCAGTTTATGATCAAGATACCATCATCGGTTTCGCACATGGATTGACTGGCTGGGACTATAACTACACAGGAGCTTATCGCACATCTTTAGGTGCATCCGCAAACTGGACTCAGCCGATGCGTGAAGTACCTGTTAGGCACTTCATTGGGAAAAAGCGACTACTCAACAACGTTGTTCTCCCCGGGATTTCCAGCATCGCTGGGGTTGCAATTGACCCTTACGCAACGCATACCTCCGCCCAGTATGGGGATTCCAATTATCAAGCACTTGCTTCCCAAGAACTTGCGATGATTCACGAACAGATTTTTCAGCACCCGAACTTTGGCCCGTTCCTCTGCCGACAACTGATCCAGCGACTCGTGACATCCACACCGAGCCGGGGATACATCTACCGAGTTTCTAGTAAATTTAATGATAATGGATATGGCGTCCGCGGCGATATGAAAGCAGTCATCAAAGCAGTATTGTTAGACTATGAGGCTCGTTCGCTGATCGCATCTGGTGCGCCAAGCTATGGCAAACAACGCGAACCGGTGACGAGGGTCACCCAGTTAGTTCGAGCATTTCGGCCGGCAAATAACTTCACTGGCACTTTTATCCAAAATGGTGGATGGATCGTGGTAGACACGGCTCCCACCGCTCATCGCCTTATTGCCAATCAAAAAGTCCAACTTGGTTTTACTAGCCCTAATCTCCCAGCTACGGATAGCGACTACACTGTGGCTTCAGTTTCCGGTACGACTTTTACCGTACAAACTAAAGATGCCTATCGAATGTCATGGATAAAATCTGCGGATGTCACGACCTTTACGAGTTCTTCGGCCCACGGACTTAGCGCTGGTCAGTCCGTCTTGATTCGCTTTCGCGGTGGAGTTTCCATGTCTGATAGTGTTTTGGTAATTTCTAGCGTTCCTTCGACAACGACTTTCACGGCGGTTGCGGTTGGTTCTGGCGTAAGTGGCGAGTGCGATGTCGCATGGTTACGCGGAATTTATACGCAAGCGAGTTCCGCACTTACCATCATTTGTAACTCCTTGCCCGGTCTGGGTGTGTCGTCCAAACTCGTGTTGAATTTTACGCCGGTAACAGGTCAAACAATTCAACCAACTAACGGAACTTACACCATCACAGCTGTGGATGCTAGCGACTCAAGAAAATACACAGTCACTCCCGATGTAGGTGTGCTGCCTGTCCATTCTGGAACTCTCTCTGGCAGTATTCATGCAGCTTCGGTGGGATTGATTATCGATCGCAGCGGAAATACTATTTCTGGATATTCTGATTGGAACGTCGGTAACTCAGATACGGATTTGGGTCAAACTCCTTTGGCGGCAGATACAGTTTTCAATTACTTCCAACCTGACTATCAGTATCCTGGTGTGTTAGCCTCAAGCGGTCTCACCACTCCTGAGTTTCAAATCAGTTCCGAAACCAACGTCATTCGCCAGGCTAATTTTATCTTCGGAGGAATTTACTCAACGACAAGCACCACCAGTGTTCCGACTACGACCGGTTATTCTAATGGCTTTTCAAGCTTTCGTACAGGTAAGGATGATATGATGATGGATTTCTCACCATGGATGGGCACCCGCACCAGTGGTTCTGACTACTGGACGAACACCACGAACCTACGCGCATTGATTCAAGAATTCTCGAAAACTCTAATGGCTGGCGGGATGAAAATTACCTTGGAAGATCAAATTTATAACTACGTTTCTAATACAACTAACATTACCTACAGCGCTACATTACCATCAGATTTTGAGCGCCGCAATCGTATCCGAGCTATTGTTTACCTAATCGCTATTTCTCCGGAACTTGCGATCCAACGTTAAGAGAAATCTAATTTAATTCCTGCCATGTCTAATATTGATCAAGACCGAAATTCTCTCCTCCGGACTCGCCGTGGATTTCTTAGGCAAGCGGGTTGTGCTGCGCTGCAATCTATCGCTATTTCCAGTGTAATTCGCGACTTCCGCTTGATCAACTCCGCGCTCGCGCAAGCTTCAGGTAACGATTCCTTGCCCGGTTACAAGGCTCTCGTGTGTATTCATCTGAGCGGCGGTAACGATTGTAATAACTTCATCGTACCCCGGGGGTCGGCTTACGCGAATTACGCCGCTGCTCGCCAGAATCTGGCGATTCCGCAGTCTCTGCTCAATTCAATCAGTCCGCTTAACGGCGACGGTAACGAATACGGCTTCCATCCGAACTGTCCAGAACTGGCTGCGCTTTTCAACTCTGGCAAACTTGCCACCTTGTTTAACGTCGGCCCGCTTCTTTACCCCACCAATCAAAATCAATACAAAAATAAACTCGTTGCCCTTCCGCCACAGTTGTTTTCCCATACCGATCAGGTCACTCATTGGCAGACCTCGCTTCCTGACCAACCGCCGCGCACTGGTTGGGGTGGTCGTATCGCGGATATCCTCCAACCCTATCAGAAAGAACTCATCACGGATGAGAGCAATAAAGCTAAAATTTCCCTCTGTACCAGTCTTGCTGGAGCAAATACTTTCGAGGTTGGTTCTGTTGCGCAACAGTTTCACGTGTCCACTTCTGGCGCTGTCACTCTGAACGGCGTCACGGCGGGTTCCACTCGCGAAGCGACGATCCGCTCCATCGCCCAAACTCCTCAGCAAAATCTCCAAGTAGATACCTTTGGCGAAATACTCGATGGTGCCGTAGCCACAGGATCTATCCTCAACTCCGCCATTGCATCCACTGCATCTACGACTTGGACTACACTTTTTCCAACCACCACTCTGGGGAATCAACTTAAAATGGTCGCACGAATGATCGCCGGTCGCGACACGCTCAAGATCAAACGCCAGATTTTTTTCGTTTCCGTTGGCGGCTATGACACCCACACCGCACAGCTTGGAAACGCGGCGAATCCCGGTAATGCTCTTTATGGTTCCCACGCCGATTTGCTTAATGAGTTAAGCGAATCTATCGGTGCCTTCCAAGCCGCCATCGAGCAACTTGCGGTTCAAACTAGCAACGCATCGCTCACAGACAGCGTTGTTGGCTTCACAGCCTCTGACTTCGGTCGTACCTTGCCAACGAACGGTCAAGGCAGCGACCACGGATGGGGAAGTCACCACATCATCTTTGGAGGCACTGGCAATCCAAGCACTGGCGCTGTCCGTGGACAGCGTATCTACGGCACCTTTCCCGTCTTACAGGTTAACGGCCCTGATGACACGAGCACCGGACGCTGGATTCCCCGAACCAGCGTGGATGAATACAGCGCCACGCTCGCCAAGTGGTTCGGTGTCAATTCTACCTACATGCCGGTAGTTTTCCCAAATCTTACCCGCTTCGCGCTGCCCGACCTCGGCTTTATGAACGCCTAACGGAGGTGCCGCTTGCCGTTAGCTTACTAATCAATTCCTTTGACCAATCGATCTCGTATCTTTCTGATTATTATTCTAACATCCGCCGTAGGCTTGTGGTGGAGTCAGCGTGAAAGCACAC
>VFJU01000192.1 GCA_009885905.1 Verrucomicrobiota bacterium | reverse complement strand
TGGAGATCCATCCGGCAAGAACCGCGCCCATCGCGTTCAGGAACATCCGTTACATCCGCATCGACAGCCACAAGACCAATCTCTCGGATCACCCGGACAAAGAGGCGCGTTTTAAAGTGTCAGACAAATTAATAGATTTTATCCTTGCGATTTTGCACTTCAAAGTGACAGACAAATTAATAGATTCTCTTTTCATACAGGCACCTTGTTAAATGCGTAAACTCCAAACGCCGTAAGCGCCGCCCGTGAACTCCCGATTCGATGCCGAACACTTTTACTGTCTCTTAGGATTTGAGTGGCAGAAAGTGAGCTGCAAGACAACGGTCAGTGAAGCAGGTTTTGCGTGATTGTTTGGGAAAAACTCATCCTCTTGAGAAAATCCGTTTCGAGTCAATGATCATGGCGAGATGGGAATGAGCAGTTTGATAGGAGTCGAAGGACGGGGTGCAGGGATTCATCTCCCCGAGCTTGGCCTCTGGCTGGACCCGCGAGGTGGTCAGGATTTTGCAATGATTTCGCACGCACATGCGGACCATTTCTCACGTCCGAAGCGGGCGATTTGCTCGAAGGAAACCGCGCACTTGTTGGTGAAACGCTTCGGTTTGAAGCCGGAAACGCTGACTGTGATCGCACCTGAAGATGTGCTGGCGGTGGACGGTTGGGAAATGCGACTGCTACCTGCCGGGCATGTCGTCGGTTCCAGCATGCTGCACCTCACCCGACTTTCCGACGGCGCGACTCTGCTCTACACGGGTGATTTCAAGACCAAGGCTAGCCGCACTTGCGAGGTCGCACGCCCAATGGCGGCGGACACATTGGTGATGGAGACGACATTTGGCAGGCCGGAATATGTGTTTCCGCCCAGAGAAGAAACCGAGAAGGCGATCGTGCGGTTTGTCATGGATGCATTCGAAAATGACGAGGTTCCGGTGCTGTTCGCATACGCGCTTGGCAAGGCGCAGGAACTTGCGGCGTTGCTTGCGGCGCATGGTGTTGCGATCGCGGCGCACCCCTCGGTGGTCGAGATGAACGATGCCTGCCGTGAGCTGAAGGTCCCGCTGCCCGATTTGCGATCTTGGAATCAAGAATTGTGTGGAAACACTGCTATAATCTGTCCTCCGAGTGCTGTCCGTTCGCAGAAAATACTGCGTCTCAAAAAGCGACGCACCGCCATGATCAGCGGCTGGGGTATCCAACCCAGTGCCCGTTATCGATACCAAACGGACGAAGTTTTTCCTCTCTCTGATCACGCCGACTATTCAGAACTCCACGCGTTCGTAGAGGACGTGGACCCAAAGGTCGTCTTCACGGTGCATGGCTCCACGCGTGAATTTGCGGCGGAGCTGCGTGCCAAAGGGCGCGCCGCTTGGTCGTTGTTCACCGCGGACCAACTGGAGTGGAGCGCGGTCGTTCCACAAGCGATCCAGCCGCCCAATCCCAAAACGGATGTGGCCCCGCTGAAACGTCCGCTTTCGCAGCTAAACGAAGCCCTCAATGAGGTCGCCAAGACATCGTCCCGCCTCACCAAACGCAATTTATTAGCGGCGATGTTTCGCACACTGGATGACGATGAAATGGTCGAGCTGGTGCGTTGGATTTCCGCTCGTCCGTTGAAACTTGGATTTGGCTACGCCTCGATGCGGCTGGCGATGATGGAGGCTTATGGCCTGACGCTGGCGGAGGTCCGGCGCGTCTCAGACCAACAGCAAGACGCGGCACGCACGGCGAGAGTGCTCGCGGCAAACCACGACTCGTATGCCAGCACCGACTTTGGGATTCGCGAGTTCGCAGCTTGGATCGATCAACTACGCGGAGTCACTCGGCAGCTCGATGCGGTGCATCAAATGGCGGATTTGTTGAAAACCTTGCCGCCGTTCGAAGTCGAGTTTGTGATCCGGGTCTTGAGTGGTGAGTTCCGGATCGGCAGCGCGGCTGGTTTGGTCGAAGAAGCGGTGGCGGAGGCGTTCTGCTGCGAGGCATCGGAGTTGGCTCGTGCGTACATGCTCAGCGGCGACATCGGAAACACCGCCATTTTAGCCAAGCGCGGCACACTCGACGCGGCCCGGCTCGTGCTCGGTTCGCCAGTCAAAGTGATGCTCGCCTCGCCGGCGGCCGATAGCGTCGTTCTGATCGAAAAGATGGGCGGAGAAACCATCTGGCTGGAAGACAAGTTCGATGGCATCCGCGCCCAACTTCACGTCACCCCAGACGGTCCACGCTTGTTCTCGCGCGACCTCCGATCGCTCGATGAAGAGTTTCCAGAACTGATCGCAAAGGCAAAATTTCTACCCGCTTGCCTGCTCGATGGTGAAATCATCGCTTACGAAGAGGGTCGTCGGCTGAGCTTTTTCGACCTGCAAAAACGCCTGGGCAGAAAGAATATTCAACGCGGCCAAGGCAGTTTGTTTCAGCAAGAAGATATCCCAGTGCGCTTCATCGCCTTTGATTTGCTGCATCTAGCCGGACGCGATCTATGGGACGTGGCCTTGGAAAAACGCCGTGAACAACTGGAATCCATCGCGCTCGAAGCACCATTCGAAAGCGTCACGGTCCGCCGAGTCAGCGGCTCCATCGCGGTGGATGTAGCGTTCAAAGCCGCTCGCACCCGAGGCAACGAAGGGTTAATCGCGAAAGATCCGGTCAGCACCTATCAGTTTGGCCGACGCGGTCAGGCGTGGCTCAAGCTGAAGAAATTCGATGTCACACTCGATTGCGTGGTCGTGCGCGCCCAGCAAGGACACGGGCGCCGCGCCGGTGTGCTCTCGGATTACACCTTCGCCCTGCGCGACGAGGCAAGTGGCATGTTGCGTGTGCTCGGCAAGGCTTACAGCGGACTCACCGACGTCGAGATCGAGGAGCTGACCGAGCATTTCGAGAAAACCACCATCGAAACCCAGCGCAAGGTCCGAGATGTCGAGCCTCTGATTGTGTTGGAAATCGCCTTCGACTCGATTCGCGCCAGCACCCGCCATGATAGCGGCCTGGCGCTGCGATTTCCGCGCATCAAAGCAATTCGTCGCGACAAAACTGTCGGGGAAATTGACACCCTACAGTTTGCCCGTAGCCTCATTTGACGTTGAATGAAACCAC
>VFJU01000442.1 GCA_009885905.1 Verrucomicrobiota bacterium | reverse complement strand
CCGACCGCTAAAACGAGTAAAATAACGCCGCTGCAACGGACTGCAGCAGTCTCCAAGTTTCCTTGCAGTGAAAACCGTGTGAGATGCATGACCATCGCAGAGGGATTTATCATCAAACCAAATGCAGCGGTGCTTTCAATCACCGCGGTGACGATGAAGAGATTTTTCATTTTAAAAAACGATAAATTCTAACAAAATTAAAGACTCGAGGTTCAGTCAGCGATTTTTTCGAGGTTATCCGAGGCTGCTTTTTGTTCCACTGCCGAGATTTGTGATGGTCCTAACTTGTACGTCAATCGATTGATGATTCCGGTAAATTTGAATGGTAGTTTGTAGCTTTCGTCGACCCCTGTGCGGGTATCACTTCCGATGTCGAAGGTCTCGTCCGAGGTCATCAATAGCGGCACCGTGTGCTCGAGTTGTTTTTTATCTAACTCCTTACCATCTACGGTGAGCACGCCGGTTCCACCTTTTCCAGGACCAGGACCGGCGTACTTGAAATCAAACACCAAAGTGTGCCTGCCGGGCTTGAGTGCCTTTGCAAATAAATCCGCACCTACGACTCCACCGATACCACCCTCCCAGCGGAATCGTTCTAAATCTAACAAATTATAAACAAAGACCGGCTTGCCTTTTTGCAAGAACAACCCATACCCGCCAAATCGTCCACCCAGCGTCGCGATCATCCCCTCTGCGCCGCCTTCTAAAACGGTAATCTCAGCCGTGATCGTGAAATCCTTATTCAAAATATTCGGGGCGTTACCGATGCAAATGCCCGCATTCGCACCCGTGTAGGTGAACTCCGTCTTTCCAGAGGTGACGCTAGGTCGCGGAAGCAGCAAGCGAGAAAAACCAGAATTATCCAGAGGCAAAACCTGGTATTTCTTAGCTTCCGTTAGAAAAAACGTCTGCATTTCCTTAAGTTTTTCAGGCATCTTCACGCTGAGATCATTATTCTGTGTGAAGTCTTCCGTGAGGTGATAGAGTTCCCACTTGTAGCCGTCGATGACGCTTGGCAGAGTACCCGTCGCTAAATCCCAAGGAGGCGCAAAAGGCGTCGTGTTGGCAAACCATCCATCGTGATAGATGCCGCGGTTTGCTCCAATTTCGAAATACTGGGTGGTACGAGTCGATGGTGCCTTGGAGTTCGCACGATCGAATGTGTAAGCCATGCTCACCCCATCGATCGGTTGTTGAGGAATGCCGTTGAATGTTTCGGGCGCTTTAATCCCAGCGACGTCGAGGAGGGTCGGCATGATGTCAATGACATGGTGGAATTGGTCACGGGTACCACCGGCGTCCTTGATGTGATTAGGCCAGGAAATTGCGAGTCCTTGTCGGGTTCCGCCAAAGTGTGAAGCCACCTGCTTGGTCCATTTGAAAGGGGTGTTAAATGCCCAAGTCCATCCAACTGCCATGTGGGGATAGGTTTTATCCGAACCCCAATCTTCCAAATGCAGGAGCTGCAGCGCTTTCGGGGCTTTTAAAATCCCGTTGTAAGCAGTAAGTTGATTGAATGCTCCAGTTAGAGTGCCCTCGGGGCTGGTGCCATTATCGCCGCAGATATAGATCACGATCGTGTTGTCCAGCTTACCTAAATTCTCGACTGTTTGAATCACGCGACCGATCTCATCATCTGTGTAAGCGGCATAAGCGGCAAAAACTTCTGCTTGGCGTTCAAACAATTTTTTATCCGCGAAAGACAAAGAGTCCCACTTTGGAATCTCTGATGGCCATGGGGTCAACTGGGCATCTGGCGGAATCACGCCGAGTGACTTTTGATTTGCAAAGATCACGTCGCGCAACTTTTCATACCCCATGCTGAACTTTCCTTTGAACTTCTCGATCCACTCCGGCTTGGGCTGGTGTGGCGAGTGAGTTCCACCGGGCACGTAATAACAGAAAAACGGTTTGTCCGGGGCGACTGCATTGAGGTCGCGGAGGTACTTGATCGCTTCGTCCGCCAAGTCTGTTGTTAGGTTGTAGTCTTTTTTGCCAATAAAGGGAAAAACTTGGGTGTGGTCACGAAAAAGATAAGGGGTCCACTGATCGGTTTCACCGCCCATGAATCCGTAAAAATAGTCAAATCCAAGACCCGATGGCCACTGGTCAAACGGCCCGGCGAGGCCGTATTGATATGGCGGTGTGTTGTGATTTTTTCCAAACCAAGAGGTTGCATATCCGTTCGCTTTGAAGATGTGACCTGCAGTTGCATTTTGTATTCCGATGATCGAATTGTAGCCTGGATATCCCGTGGATAACTCACTGACGACGCCAGAGCCCACCGAGTGATGGTTGCGCCCCGTGATCAAAGCCGCCCTCGTCGGCGAGCACAGCGAGGTTGAGTGAAATCGAGTGTAGCGAATTCCAGCACGAGCCACCCGGTCCAGAGCGGGTGTGGGGATCACTCCACCAAAAGTACTAGATACGCCGTAGCCTTGATCATCGGTCATGATAAGCAGCACATTCGGCGCACCCTTTGGTGGCACGACATGTGGCGCCCACCACGGGGTAGAATCCTTGGCGCTCTCCTTGATCACGCCACCGTACGGCGGTGGTCGCGGAGGTAATTGTTTGCCGTCTAGCACCTGAGTTGCGGTAGGGGTGCCAAGGATACCAGTGACTTCTTGGGCGGGTGCAGCAAGATTTAGTAGCAGGAATGCTGGCGCATAAAGCACGAGAATTTCGCTAGCGATTTTCAGCTTTTTTTTCATGGAATTTTTTGTGTGGTGTTTTGTATCACCCAGCCTGATGCCGTGCCTAGAAACCTGTAAAAAAATCCCTGAATTAGCAACCATCGCTTGCACTTCGCGACAAGATCAGGTGGATTTGATGAGTCTTGATAGGCGCATCGAAGCTTATTATGATACCCCTCTTTGAAATTTCCTTTGATTTGGGTGGAATGAGTGGAGTTTTAAATTCATTTTTCAGCGTCAAACTCGAAATTCAAAAACTACCATGACTTTGTTAGGACTCCATCATGTTGCGGTGATTTGCTCAGATTACTCTGTTTCAAAGCAATTTTACACCGAAGTGTTAGGTTTGAATATCCTCTCGGAAGTCTACCGAGCAGAGCGAGATTCCTACAAACTCGATTTAGAGATTCCGGGTGGGACGCAGATTGAGTTATTTTCATTTCCAGCCTCACCCAACCGCCTCACCTACCCGGAGGCGCGTGGTCTGAGGCACCTTGCGTTTCTCGTGAGCGACCTTGATCACCAAGTGTCGGACTTGGTTGCTAAGGGGGTAAGCGTGGAAGAAATCCGCACGGACGAAATCACGGGAAAGAGATACACGTTTTTCGCAGACCCCGACGGTTTGCCTATCGAACTCTACGCGCTGTGAGTGCTCTAACCCTATCGGCGAGAGAAGAGCTCAATCTTCCTCAAACTTGCGGGCGATGAGATCGCCAAGCGCTTCAAGCGCGACATCGGCATCAAGTCCCTCGGCAGTGATAATGATCATCGATCCATTTCCCGCCGCCAACATCATCAGTCCCATGATAGACTTGCCATCGACTTCTTCCCCGTCTTTTTCCACGAAAATATCAGCTTGAAAACGATTCGCGGTTTTGACGAATTGTGCAGCTGGACGAGCGTGGATACCGAGCTTGTTGAGGATGGTGAATTCTTGTTTGGCCATGGATAATAGCTTACGCTGAGCAGAATGTAGAAACTCAAAGTGGGCTCACCAAGGCAAAAATTTCATAACTCACTCCAACGAGTCAAATTCATTAAACGCAACGAGCCAACCCGAATTTCTCAGGTTGGCTCGTTGAATGAACGCTCCTTGCGGAGAGTTAAGGAAGGAGGTTGATCGCGCGGGACTGCTTGATCGCGTTGTTGATCTTGCGATGCAACTTGGCGGAGACACCGGTGACGCGGCGGGGAAGAATCTTGCCGGTCTCGGTGGTGAACTTGGTGAGAAGCTCAGGATTGGTTGCGACGACTTGATCGGCAGGAATATCATGACGACGACGCGTCATTCTACGGTTCGCCTTGCGGAAGTTAATACGGCGCTGAATTGTTTTTGGCTCGGACATGGGAAATGGATGCGGTGTTCGCTGTTAGCGGAGTTCGCGGTGAAGGGTACGGCGTTTGAGGAAGTGATTGAATTTCACTTTCTCAAGACGACCTGGTGTGCGGAGGCTCTTTTTATTACGCGTGGTGACGTAACGTGAAGTCGGTTTGCCCTCAGCTTTCGCTTCGGTGCATTCTAGTATGATAATCTCGCGTGGCATGACTTTGGGGGGCGGACTTTGCTTTAATCATCGTCTTCGTCAAGAGAAACTGTTTCAGAATCTTCATCATCGACATATTTTCCCCCACTGAAGCCAACTTCGTTGGACGGACGGAAGCGGCGGTTACCGTATTCCTTCTCCCATTGACCCTGACATTCAACCGTAAGACGGGCGAATGGAATCGCCTCGAGACGCAATTGAGGGATTTTTCGCGATGAAATTTCACAAATCCCGTACGAACCGGTTTTGATGCGGTACAGCGCTTGCTCGATTTCATACAGTGCATCCTGCTCCTTCGCGAGAACGGACAATGCGAAATCACGATCGTAGGCATCGCTGCCAGCGTCGCCTTGGTGCTGACCGCTACCGGAAGCTTCAGAGCCCTCGGGTGCATTCCGGATGGTATCACGCGCCATTCCAGACACCGCGTCGACGAGATCGTCGCGAAGATCGAGCAGGCGTTGACGTTGTTTCTGAACGAATGAGGCAGAGTGGGTGCCATTGCTGCCCGGGGTCACTGGGCCGTCTGTGGGCTTGGCGGTGGCCTTGGGCGGGACAAAAGGTGGGCGGACCGGAGCGGGCGGAGCGGGGAAATCGACCACCGAAGATCGCGGTTTCACCGCGGCGACTTTTTTAGCAACTGGCAATGGCTTCGCCAAATTTACCACCTTGATTGGGGCAACTGTTTCGGTGACTTCCGCGACCTTAACGGCCTTAACGGCCTTAACGGCCTTAACGGCCTTAACGGCCTTAACGGCCTTGGCTGGCTTGGCTGGCTTAGCGGGCTTAGCGGGCTTAGCGGGCTTAGCGGGCTTGGCGGGCTTGACGGGCTTAGCGGGCTTAGCGGGCTTGG
>VFJU01000026.1 GCA_009885905.1 Verrucomicrobiota bacterium | reverse complement strand
TGTCTGCTTGGCGCCTCTGGTAGCGGTAAATCAACCCTGCTCAATATCCTCGGTGGACTCGATGTCCCAACCTCGGGAAGACTGATTTACAAGGGCTGGCCACTCGACGGCTCTGACGAGAACACACTCACACTATTTCGACGAAATTGCGTCGGCTTTGTCTTCCAGTTCTACAATCTCATTCCTAGCCTCACTGCTCGCGAAAACGTGGCACTGATCACTGGAATTTCGCGAGATCCAATGACGCCCGAAGATGCCCTAGAAATGGTTGGACTAAGCGCTCGCATGGATCATTTTCCCTCCCAACTTTCTGGGGGCGAACAGCAGCGCGTGGCAATTGCTAGAGCCATCGCAAAGCGACCCGAGGTGCTTCTTTGTGACGAACCCACCGGCGCGCTGGACGTTACCACTGGCATTACAGTGTTAGAAGCAGTCGAGCGTATCAACCGAGAACTTGGTACGCTTACGGTGATCATCACTCATAACGCTATCATGGCGGAAATGGCGGACCGTGTGCTTCATTTGTCAGACGGAAAAATTGTCAGTGTGCATAGAAACGAAATTCGCCTGCCAGCCTCGCAACTGAAATGGTAATATTCGCCTCATTCTGTATTCCTATTCACTTACTAAGCGCGTTTTCATGATTTCCCCGCTCGACCGGAAACTGCTGCGCGACATTGGCAAGATGAAAGGTCAAGTGCTTGCCGTGAGCGTAGTCATGGCATGCGGGCTTGCGATGATGATCATGACTCGGAGTCTGATCCTTACCCTTGAAACGACACGATCGACGTACTATCAGGAAAATGCGATGGCTGACATTTTCGTGACACTGAAGAGGGCACCGCTATCGGTTGTGAGTCAACTTGAAGTGTTGCCTGGAGTTGCAACCGTCGAACCTCGTGTGGTAGTTGATGTTACGTTAGATTTGCCGGGGCTTGCCGAGCCTGCGACTGGGCACATGATATCACTGCCGGAAGACGGGGGACCTCAAAAGCTTAATCGATTATTTCTTCGAACGGGTAGGCTGCCCCGATCGGATGAAAGGCAAGAAGTTGTGTTAGGTGAATCTTTCGCCAAGGCAAATGACCTTAAAACCGGCGACTCGCTTATAGCTGTGATCAACGGTCAGCGCGAAACTCTGAAAATTTGTGGTATAGCCCTCTCGCCGGAATACGTTTTTGAAGCGAGGGCTGGTGAGACCTTGCCGGATCATAAGCGCTTCAGCGTCATCTGGATGAACTACCGCGCCCTTGCCGTCGCTTATGATATGGATGGTGCGTTCAACGATGTGGTGATCGATCTCGCACCTGGTGCCACTCCAGAACCAGTCATCGAGGAGATTGATCGGATTCTCGCTCGCTATGGAGCGGGTGGTGCTTTTACCCGAAAAGAACAACCGTCTGCACAGAGGCTTGATGATGAACTTAGAGTACTCGGTTCGTTGTCGGTGGCTTATCCATTAGTTTTTCTCAGTGTTGCAGCCTTCATGGTGAACGCGGTGTTGGCGCGCATTGTCCGACTCCAACGCGAGCAGATTGCTCAGATGAAAGCGCTTGGTTATTCATCGCGTCAAGTCGGTGTGCATTACATGAAATACGTATTAGTCATCGGGGTGTTAGGTACTTTGATCGGTGGTATTGGAGGGAAATTTTTAGGTGCGAGTTTGGTGGAGCTTTACACCTTATTTTTTCGCTTTCCTTCTCTGGTTTTTATCATGGATTACAGCGCCCTGAGTTTGGCATTGCTTATTAGCTTGGGTGCTTCTGTGGTTGGCGTTCTGACGGTAGTTTGGCAGGCAGTTAGACTTGCTCCTGCTGAAGCGATGAGACCCGAGCCACCAGCTGATTTTAGGCCTTCAGTGTTCGAGCGCATGGGTCTTACGAATTGTTTCAGTCCTATTTTTCGAATGGCGCTGCGCAACATTGAGAGGCGACCGTGGCAAGCGGTTTTCACCGCTGTAGGGTTGGTACTTGCTACAGGTTTAATGGTTCTACCCGGTGCGATGAGTGACAGCATCGACTATTTACTGACTTTTCAGTGGAACAAGCAGCAGCGCCAAGATGTCACCGTTTTTCTTTCAGAGCCAAGTTCTGGCAGCGCTTTTCATGACCTTGAGCATCTGCCTGGCGTGATTCGCGCAGAGCCAATACGCAGCGTACGTGCCCGCTTAAAATTTGGACAAAGGCATCGGAAACTTGCTGTCAGTGGGATCGATTCTAATAGCATCTTGAACCGTCTGCTAGATGATAAAGGTCATCCGATCATCATTCCAGATCAAGGTCTTGTGATGTCCGCAATGTTGGCAAAAGTCATTGGGGCGAAAATCGGCGACGAGGTGGAGGTCGAGGTATTAGAGGGCAACCGCTCGGTGTTCAGACTTCCGATTTGTGGCTTAGTCACTGACTTTGCTGGTGTGGCAGCATATATGGATATTTCAGCTTTGCGGCGTGAGTTGAAAGAGGGAGACACGATAAACGGAGCCTATCTCGCTTTGGATCACGGTCGCTGGAATGAGTTTATGCGGAAGCTTAAAGATACGCCGCGTGTCGCAGTGACAATGGTGAAACGTGATCAGCTCGCGGCCTTCCGTGATACCACAGGTAAGAGTATCGGCATCATTCGTAAGTTGTATTTCGTACTCGCGACGATCGTGGCTTTCGGTGTGGTTTACAATAGCGCGCGCATTGCTTTATCAGAACGCAGTCGTGAACTAGCAACTCTTCGTGTGGTTGGATTTAGTTTGGTAGAAGTTCGTCGAGTGCTAATCAGCGAGTTGGTGGTGTTAGTAATCATCGCTCTACCATTTGGATTATTGTTTGGTCGTGGATTGGCTCTATTTATCATGTCCTCATTCAGCACCGAGACGGTACGGCTGCCCATCGTGATCAATTCGGGTACGTACTCGATTGCAATTCTCGTGGTGATGACGGCGTCTGCTTTATCGTTCGCCTTGGTAAGTCGCATGATTGGTAAACTCGACTTGGTGGGTGTGCTAAAAGCACGTGATTGATCCTATTACTCGCGGGAAAATGGTAATCCGTGTGGTTGCGCTTATTGCGGATTGGTATTTAATTATCGAATGAAACTTCTGGCTATTTTACTCTCGCTGACGGTGGTCGAATCGATTGGAGGTGAGTTGAATGATTTTCGGTGGAAGCAACGAATTTTGGTGGTGACCAGTAGTTCGTTGAGTTTGCGGGTGAATTTGGTGAAAGACGAGGTAGGATTGTTAGAACGCGATGTCCGTGTTTTCATTCTCGACGATCCGGAAAAAGCTCCAAGTGCTTCGCTGGCTGCGGAATTGAAGCAGCGTTTAAAAATTCGTGATGGGGTAGATGAAGTTTTTTTGCTAGGAAAGGACGGTCGCACCATCTTGCGCTGGAAGGCGGAGGAATTCACTCTGTCTGCGCTTTTCTTGAAGATCGACTCAATGCCGATGCGAAAGGCGGAAATGCAGGAGAGGCGAGAGAAGTGAAATTTATTTGAGTTCGATAAGCCGTATTAGCTAGTCTTGAAATAGTGTCATAACTCGGTTATCAATTTACCAACAAACGATGCCAACACTCCCAACCGACACTCCCACTACTGCACCATGGGAGACCAAGCATCTTTCTTCTGGTAAGCACTTTTCCCGCCGGTTAATGCAATGGTTGGGTGGTTTTTTTCTATTAGGATTAGTTACATGGGGCTTGTTGCCAAAGCCGATAGTCATCGAAACAGAAAAAGTCACGCGTGGCACTATTACCGTTAGAGTTTCAGAGGAAGGAAAAACCCGTGTGCGGAATCGCTATATTGTCGCCGCTCCTGTTATTGGTAAGATGCGCCGTGTACTCCTCAAGCCAGGTGATGAGGTGACTGCAGGTGAGACTATTCTAACAACGATTGATCCTATTCCTGCACCGTTGCTAGATTTTCGAGCTCGGGCTCAAGCTGAAGCAATCGTGTCCATGCACGAGGCGTCTCGCAAACAAGCATCTGCCTCACTGGAGGCGAAACAATCGTCTTTGCAAATGGCAGAAGCCGATCGTAATCGAGTGCGTGCAGTGACTCGTGAAGGAAGTGTTTCAGCAACGGATCGAGATAGAGCAGAGGGGGATGCCTTGATGCGAGCCGCTGAAGTTCGTGCCGCCGAGTTTTCCCTTCAAGTGATCGATTACGAGCTCGCCCAAGCCCGTGCCGCCCTAGAGCGTCCCCAAAATCTAACTTCTGGAAATCTTGTCGACGTGAAGTCTCCCGTTTCTGGTAGAGTCCTTAAAGTTTTCCAAGAAAGTGAAATGGTGGTTCTCCTCGGTACTGAGATTCTTGAAATCGGTGATCCTTGCGATCTTGAAATCGAAGCCGAG
>VFJU01000419.1 GCA_009885905.1 Verrucomicrobiota bacterium | reverse complement strand
TCGAGCGATTTGTCCAAATCCAGATTCTCCGACCCACGAAGCCCCTCCGCGCAGAGTAGATTGGTGAGTCCGATGTCCAATTCCTCGATTTGGTGGGGCTTGAGCGCGAACAGGGCGGCAAGAGACCACTTTTCATCTGTCGATGCTTTGGAAGAAATGGCATTCGCCTTTGGGGCGTTCGCGTTACGGTGCGAAATCGCCGCACCAGCCGAAAAAAACACCACCGTAGCAATAACCGCCAACCAACGGCGACGTTTCGCACGTTGCAGACGCTCTCCTTCGATCTGCTGGAGTCGTTGCTCTTTGTATTTCGACATCGTCTAGAAATTGAAATGGGACGTTCTTCAAATTCTCAGTATCTCATCTTTTCTCTAATGATTCTTGAGATTTCGTCCCGTTCAATTTGATCCAGATGTCTATTTTTTCTCGGTAGATAGACTATAGAATAAGATGAGCCAGAAGTTGGGTAAATAAAAGCATTCCTGCCACCAGGTGAATTCCCCAAGAAATCATTCACTTCTGAAAACTGCTCTATTCGAAAGCTTTCTTTCTGACCATCGAAGCGAACCCAAGCCTCATTAGGACCATTAAAAACATAATAATGAATGAATGCAAAATACAGTGCAAATGAAGTAATTAGAACGCCTGAAGCCAAACCGAATAAGTAACATTTTTTCATGCCTATTTTTAAAAGCAGCCAGCGAATTTGAATTTTGACTTGGCTTGTTCGTATGCTTGTTTCGCGGCATCCCTTTTGGAAATTTCGGCCTGGCGTTCCCTTTCTTGTTTGGAGAGGTCTTCGGCAGAAACTCCAAGTTTCGGATATTCGGCGCTATCAAATTCTTCCTGCTGAACTGACGCTTGAGATTTCCAATAGCTTGAAGACGCATTACCGAAGGCAACTGCTAGTTCGTCGCATGGACTACACCAGTTGCGTTCAAGCCAGTTGATTTCACCTCTTAAATAATCCCAATGTTCCTTCCACTTATCAACATGGATCATTTCGTGAGCCAACGCTTCACGTGGGTCGGTTGGATCAAATACGACATCAACTTTTAAACTACCTTTAACCTCAATAAAATTTCTGGGATTGAATCCACCCTTCCAACTTACCGTGACATCCCATGTAGCGTCAGCACTTCCTCCGCCGCCTTTTACCTCTTTAACAGGGCCTACCCAGTTAAATTCGTCTAATGATTGCCCGAGGATGTCGATATGATTTATTCCATTGTTTCCGACAAACCCATACAAATTCAGCCCTCCGTTTTCCGCAATCGGATCCCTATTCAACCATCGCCCCATATTCGGATCGTAATGGGCTTGAGCGGAGTTGGCCCAGAAAACCAAGTAGACGAGAGCGAGTAGAAGGAGTCTAAGGTTTTTCATAATTCAAGTTCTGTGAGAGCATTCAAAAGACTTGCGAGGCTCGTTACAAGCCGCAACTTTCCAACTTTCCTGTTGAAAACTTTGCGCCCCTCCGCGCCCTTTGCGCCTTTGCGGTAGCCTCATCCCCCGCCACAATCCCGCATGTCCGCCCCACTCAGCCGCAAGAACCTCCCCGAAAACCCCACGCCGGACGACATCCTCAACGCTTTCCTCGACTACCTTACCGCCACGGGCACCGAACCCTACGACCACCAGGAGGAAGCCATCCTCGAACTTTTCGCCGGCAACAACGTCATCCTCAACACCCCCACCGGCTCCGGGAAATCGCTGGTCGCCCTCGCGCTCCAGTTCAAGTCCCTCTGCCAAGGCCGCCGCTCGTACTACACCGTCCCGATCAAGGCCCTCGCCAACGAGAAATTCCTCTCGCTCTGCCACGTCCTCGGCCCGGAAAACGTCGGCATGATCACCGGCGACGGCCACCGTCAACCACGACGCCCCGGTCATTTGCTGCACTGCGGAAATCCTTGCCAACATCGCCCTCCGCGACGGCGCGAACGTCCCAGTGGACGACGTCATCATGGACGAGTTCCACTACTACTCCGACCACTCACGCGGCGCCGCTTGGCAAATCCCGCTGCTCACCCTGCCGCGCGCCCGCTTCCTCCTGATGTCCGCCACCCTCGGCGACTCGTCGTTTTTCTCCAAACAACTCACCGCGCTAACAGGCGCTCCCACCACCCTCGTCCAGTCCGACCAACGCCCGGTCCCGTTAGAGTTTGAATACTCCACCACCCAGCTCCAGGAAAAAGTCGCCGAACTCAACGAACAAGGTCGCTCGCCCGTTTACCTCGTCCACTTTACCCAGAACGCCTGCGCCGACACCGCCCGCGATTTGCTTTCCACCAACTTCTGCACGAAGGAGGAAAAAACCGCCATCGCCCGCGCCCTCGACGACGCCGATTTCCGCTCCCCCTACGGTCGCGAGCTCTCGAAAATCCTCCGCCACGGCGTCGGCATCCACCATGCCGGCCTGCTGCCGAAATACCGGTTGTTAGTTGAAAAACTCACCGCCCGCGGCCTGCTCAAAGTAGTCTGCGGCACCGACACCCTCGGCGTCGGCGTCAACGTCCCGATCCGCACCGTCATGCTAACAGGCCTCTGTAAATACGACGGCCGCGGCACGAAAATTCTAGCAGTCCGCGACTTTCGCCAGATCGTCGGCCGCGCTGGGCGCCGTGGATTCGACACCGTCGGCTACGTCGTCGCCCAGGCCCCCGAGCACATCATCGAAAACATCCGCCTCGCCGCGAAAGCCACCGCTAACAAAAAGAAGTCCTTCGAAAAACGCAAACCGCCGGAAAAAGGCTACGTCCATTGGGACGAGCAAACCTACGCCAAACTCCAGACCGCTCCGCCCGAGCCGCTCGTCTCCAGCTTCTCCGTTTACCATCACACGCTCCTCAACGTGCTCTCCCGCACTCACGAAGACGGCTGCGCTGCGTTGAAAAAAATCATCGACGACAGCCACGAGCCACCCACCAAAAAGAAGGCCCTCAAGAAACGCGCGTTCGAGCTCTTCCGCGGCCTTATCGGCGCGAAAATCCTCCACATCATCCCGCCCGCGAAACGCAGCGGCCCGCAGAAAGTCGCCGTCGATGTCTCGCTCCCCGAAGACTTCTCCATCAATCACGCGCTCAGCCTCTACCTGCTAGACGCCATCCCGCAGCTCGACCAGGAAGCCGAGGACTACGCGTTCAACGTCGTTTCCCTCATTGAGGCCATCCTGGAAAACCCCGACATCGTCCTCCGCAAACAGGTCGATCTCTTGAAATCCGAACTCATGGCCCGCCTCAAGGATGAAGGCATGGAATTCGACGACCGCATTGAAATGTTAGACCAAGTCGAACACCCTAAACCTGGCGTCGAATTCATCTACACTACCTTCAACGCTTTCAAACTCCGCCACCCCTACCTCGGCAGCGAAAACGTCAAGCCCAAGACAGTCGCTCGCGAGATGATAGAAAATTACCAGTCATTTGAGGACTACGTCAAAACCTACAAGTTAGAACGCGCCGAAGCTGTCCTCCTCCGCCACCTCGGCGAGGTCTACAAAGTCCTCGCCCAGACCGTCCCCGATCATGCCAAAACCGAGCATCTCCACGAAGCCGAGTCGTTCCTCGAACTCATCGTCCGCCACACCGACTCCAGTCTGTTAGACGAATGGCAAGCGATGGCCTCAAGGAGTGTGGGCGTCTCGCCCGCAAGTATTTCTTCCTCTCCCACCCCCGAATCCCAACTCGCAGAATTTAAAAAGAAAATCCCCTATACCAAGGATAAAACCGCCTTCCAACGCCACCTCCGTAACCACGTCCTCACCCTTGTCACTGCGCTCTCCCGCTACGACACCGAGGCTGCGCTCAGCCTCATCGCCCACCACGACAGCGACGGCAAACTCTGGTCTAACGAGCGCCTCCTCCAACAGCTCAACACCTACCACGCGGCCCGCCACCAGATCCGCCTCGATCCCGAAGCCCGCAACGCCCGTCACACCCACCTCTCCGAAGACGGCCTGACCATACACCAAACCCTCATTGACCCGGATGACCTTAATGACTGGTGCCTGCACCTCACCCTCGATTTAGAAAAATCCAATGAGGCGAGAACCCCCGTCCTCCAGCTCAAAGCCATCGCTCCGATTTGAAAGATAGATCTCACGCGAAGGAGCGAAGGAGCGAAGGAGATTGATTGGATTGGCAGAGATATCAAATCTCTTTTCTGCTTCCTTCGTGTCTTCGCGGCTTCGCGTGAGGTGAACTTTGGTAATTTGTTAGGTTAGGAAGACGAGTCTCACACGAAGACGCGAAGCAGCGAAGGAGATTGAAGGAATTGGCAGAGATATCAAATCCCCTTTCTACTTCCTTCGCTACTTCGCGGCTTCGCGTGAGGTGAACTTTGATAATTTGTTAGGTTAGGAAGACGAGTCTCACGCGAAGGCGCGAAGCAGCGAAGAGGATTGAAGGGTTCCACAGAGATAACAAATCTCTTTTCTGCTTCCTTCGTGTCTTCGCGGCTTCGCGTGAGGTTGAATCAATCTGAATTGCTATTGATCCGTAGCTTTGAAGCGGATGTGTCATCGTGTCGATTCACGATACGCTTTACCCCTTCCTTGAAAGTCCCCGCGCCATAATTGATTAATAGCCCCAAAGGCATCTTTAAAAGTCGGAGATAAGTTAGCACTTGCTTCGAGTGAACCGGCAGCAAATTTTCCACGGACTTCAATTCGATCAAGAAAGAGTCCTCTACAATCAGATCCGCACGGAAGCCCTCGTCGAACTTCAGTCCCAACAACTCAATAGGGACTTGCACTTGACGCCTCACGCGAAGTCCACGCTCTTTCAGCATCTCAGTGAGAACCACTTCATAAACTGTTTCTAGCAGCCCCGGTCCAGCCTCAACATGCAACTTATAGGCACAATCAACCACCAGTGAGGAAAGCTCCTCCACGTTGTGAAGCGAAGACGAAGAATTCCCACGTGAAGGCGCGAAGTGGCGGAGGTTGTCAGATGGATAAGATGAATACTTTCTTCCCGCCAGTGCCGCCTCCGCCAATCCATCCAGCAGACAGGACTGCGCATCATCTGCAAACTGTCGGTCCCATTCGTCATCAAAACGATGCTGGATCACCTCGCGAAGACGGAAGACCTCCTCTCGAGGTAGCTGCTGAATTGCCTTTTCGATTTCCTGCACCATGCTCAACGAAGCAACTTGCCCAATCCGCGCCCGATCTCAAGAATGGTTTTCGCCACACCCAAATTTCCGACGACGGCCTCACCATCCACCATACCCTCATCGACCCTGACGACCTCAACGACTGGTCGCTCCACCTCACTCTAGATCTTGAAAAATCTAACGAAGCGAGAACCCCCGTACTCCACCTCGAATCCATCGCCCCGATTTAAGGATCCATGACCTTACTGTCGTGGTGCCAAGGCACTGTCAGAATTTCGCACTGGAACCCCGCCAGCATTCGATATATCTTCCACCCAACTTTGATGAAGCAAAACGACTACCTCAACAGGATCGCGACAGCCCGCTCGACGAAGTCATCAAGGACTTCGCAAGACGCCTGCGCCCAGGTGGACCGGATGGAGAAATCCACGGGTAGTTGGTCTCCGGTAGTGCCACGCGCAAAGCCAACCCTAACTCCCACCGCTGCCGAGGCCCGTGCTGCGAGCCGCCGCAGCGGATGGAAGATCGTCGTGGCGGATAGCTTCGCCCAAGCGGAAGCTGAAACCCGTGCCTACTGGAGCGCCGCGACACCCGCCGAACGCTTGAACGCTCTCGAAAAACTCCGTGAACCTTTTTATGGCAAAGATCAAATTGGCGGCCGACTTCAGCGATTTCTTGAAGTTGTGCCTGCGGAATGAAGTCCGCTTCATTGTCATCGGCGGCTACGCGGTGATCCATCATTCTCGCCCCCGTTACACTGGCGATCTGGATCTTTGGATCGATGCATCACCCGAAAACGCCGAACGCGTTATCAACGTCCTGCAGCAATTCGGATTCCCTTCGGAAGCCGTTTCGACCAAAATGATCACCGACGGGAAAAAAATTATCCGGATGGGTTTTGAGCCGATGAGACTCGAGCTATTCACCAACATTCCGGGCCTCGAATTCAGTGGCTGTTATGAACGCCGCGATTTCGTGAAAATCGGACGCATGATGGTGCCTTTCATTTCCCTAGAGGATTTGAAAATCAATAAGCTTGCCAGTGGACGGCCAAAAGACCTCCAAGATCTTGAAGAACTGCCGTGACTTGGATTCTTTACGATTCCGGGCAAAGTAGACGATCGTCTAACGAGCGCCTCCTCCAACAGCTCAACACCTACCACGCGGCTCGTCATCAGATCCGCCCACACCTAAATTGGCCCATTTAATAAAACACAGCACCATGATCGCCGCCGACCATCTCACCCAAGCGAAAGCTTGTTCATTTAATCTTACAAATGGTTGATGCGGCCGCATCAACCATTTGTAAAGTTGCGAGAGACCAACGCTAGGGTTCCGCTTGATGTTTCAGTGGGGTGGCCTATGGTTTTTTAGTTCATGAAAGTTCTTGCTTGGTTTAAATCTTGGTTACCAGTCATCGCGTTGGCGTTACAAAGCGCGGCGACTTGGGGG
>VFJU01000349.1 GCA_009885905.1 Verrucomicrobiota bacterium | reverse complement strand
TTGGTGCTGGCTCTTTTGACGGTGTGGCAGAACTGCCCTTTGTTGGAGAAATTTTGGACGAAAGCGTAGTTTCCGATCCGCTGACAAAGAGACAAATACCAATCGATTTTTACCGAACGCCAGACTTGTTAGGCCTCGGATTGATATTCGTCTTGTTCTTCAATCTAGCTCTTGCCTCGGTAAGGTCTCCTGAAAAAGAAAGTCTAACTTTAGATCCCTCGCTATTATTATCTTCGATTGCATTCCAATTAATGAGTGCTGGCATGGTCATCTTTTTTGTCTACAGAAGGATCCGCCCCGTTGCGTGGCTTGGGCTTAAATGGTCGTCATGGCCATGGGTTTTTCTAATAGCGCCTTGTGCCGTTTTGTTAATGTGGCTTCTTCTCGCCGGCCTGCAAGTCGCTGGTTACATGGATTGGATTTCCTCATTTGGTGTTGAAACCACTCAAGACACCGTAAAAATTCTTCAAGAATCGAAAGATCCCACGACTCTAGCACTCATGGGAATCGCCGCGATTGTGGCAGCTCCAGTGTGTGAAGAAATTGTTTTTCGTGGCTATGTTTACCCTGCGATGAAATCTTTCAGCGGGCCTTGGGTTGCTGGCATTTGCACATCTCTCATCTTCACCGCAGCACACTGTAACTTGGCCGCTCTCTTGCCTTTGTTCATCTTCGGCGTATTGCTCGCTTTTGTTTATGAAAAAACTGGATCAATCTGGGCACCCATCGCTGTGCATTGTGCGTTCAACAGTGCCACCGTCGCCACCCAACTCCTTGCTCGTTACGATAAAATTTTGTTAGTTTTTTCTCCATGACGAGACTCTGCGATATCGGCGAGGATGCACTGATCCAGCGGCTCATCGATTTGGTGCCCAGAAGCCTAGACCCAGCGGCGGGGCCCGGCGACGATTGCGCGGTCGTGGATTCAACGCCCGGCTCCCCCACCCTGCAGCTTTTAAAAACGGATGCGCTCGTCTCAGGCATTCATTTCCTACCCGAAACCCCGCCAAAAGCTGTGGGCTGGAAAGCGGCCGCCCGGGTCGTCTCAGACTTCGCAGCAATGGGTGGCTACCCGGAATTTTTCCTCATCACCCTCGCGCTTCCACCAGATACTCTAGTTTCCTGGGCGGAAGACCTCTACCGAGGGATTGGTGACTGTTTGTTGCAATACGGCGGCAAACTCGCCGGTGGCGAAACGACCAGCATTCCCGAAGGCTCAGCGGCGGTCATTTCCATCGCTGCAACGGGTGGAGTCCGACGGGAAAATCTCATTCTCCGCTCCACCGCATCGCCCGGAGATGCCGTCATGGTCACCGGCACTCTCGGTGGCTCCATCTTAGGAAAACATCTTCATTTCATCCCACGCATCATCGAGTCTCATTGGCTCGCGGAGAATTATAAACCAACCGCCATGATGGATCTGTCAGACGGACTGGCGAAAGACCTGCCACGTCTAGCAAGCGCTTCTTGTTGTGGCTTACGTGTAGATGAATCCGCGCTGCCTCTAACCATGGGATGCACCGTGTCACAAGCTTTAGGCGACGGCGAAGATTATGAAATGCTTTTCACCATTAGTCCTAACATATCTCAGGAACTTCTCATCGCATGGCGCCGGCAATTTCCACAGGTCCCGCTCACTGAGATCGGGTCTCTAGTGGAATTTTCTAACGGACAAAAACTGACGGGGGGCTGGGAGCATTTCTCCAGTCACTGACATGGCAGATAAAAATAAATCCATGAAGATCGCGCACATAACTTTTCTTACATTGCTCAGCTTGTGGCTTGTTTCATGCGAAAAATCTAAGAACCAAGCTGCGATCGCCGAACAATCAAAACAAGCAAGAGTCACTAAATCCGAACGCCCCGAGAGAGATGAACTCGCGGCCACACCTGCTGAACTCCGCGAAATGATGAAACGCGCGGTGGCGATTCAATCTCTGCAGGAACGTGAACAAGCACTCCAAGAAATCGTCTGGAACGCGATAGAAATCGACCCTGACTTGGCGCAAGAAGCGTTCCTGCAAATGACGCCGGGTAGCGAAGAGAAAAACCAGTTGATCCAACATTTTGCCATGACTTTGGCAGGAGAAAATCACGAGGCCGCGATGCAATGGGCTGCGGGACTCAAGAATGACCAAGAAGAGGCGTTGGCTTTGAACAGCATCGCCCTAGTCCTATCAGAAAATGATCCCGTTAAGGCCGCGCAGATTCTTTTGGACTCAGGGGTCGCAGGTCGCGACTTGGATGTCGCGGTCGTGCAAGTGATCCAGCGCTGGGCTGACATCTCGCCCACAGATGCCGCGGCTTGGGTTCAATTATTTGACAGCGGTGAGGCCCGACAAGCGGGATTAAAAGCCATTATTTCAACATGGATTCGCGCAGATCCTCGTGGAACCATGAGTTGGATAAGCTCGCTCCAGCGCCCGGAAATCTATCAGGATGCCACTTTGGGGATGGCCGAGACGATTTTCGATCTCCCTAAAAGTGAACAAGAAGAAATGCTACAGATAGCAGCACCTGAAGTCCGCGCCCATTTTGAAAAACTCAAATCCAGCGCGGCAGCTAGGTAGTCTATCAGGAAATACGCCCTAGTTCGCGGGCGACTAACATCAAAGTTTCCCTCACGCCTGGAGCGAATCCCCCATCCGTCTGCACGGCGAGCATCACGGATCCTTCGCGGATAAAGTCGAGCGGGACACTGCCTGCATAAATCCTCAACCCACCGCCGCCGAAGCCAAGGTTTGGCAACAACTGCTTCATCCCTTCTAGGGCCGTCATATCTTTCGGGTTCACCCGTGCGATATTTCTCATCCCAGGCAATGCTCTGGAACGCTGTAGGATTTCTTCAACGTTCATCTCGCGATCCACCCCAAAAATTGCCCGCAACTCAAGCTGGCGGATTGAATAGGAGTCGGAGTGATTTGAATCAAATGACCCCTCGTCGGATGCGTAAGCCTGCTGCGGTGCAGGAACAAATGCCACAGCCTCTTTGGCCACGGATGCGGGTTGCACTGGGGTATAAACCGCTACCGCAGGTTTGCTAAAGGATGACTGCCCGACGTTGGCGGATGCTTCGATTTTTCCAAAAGCAGCGATTGCGGCTTGCGTCGCATTCGAGGGACTGACAGCGGCTTCGGTGGCAAATGTAGAATCCGCAAAAACGCTCGGAATGGTGAAAGGCAGAGCCCCCGAGGCGCTAGTTGGTGATGCAAATGACGATTCCAGTTTCGTAAACGAAGCCGCTTCAAAACCGAAACTCTCCACCGCATCCGCGACTTGGAAGGGTGATTTCATTTCAGCAGTCTCCGGCATACGCACTGGCCAAGTCGTGTCTGTTGCGGTCGCTTCGCCAACGACCGAGAAAGGAGAATCATGTCCCGCAGCGGCCTTGAGAGGGCTTTCTACGGCGTTGCCCAAACTAGAAACCGCCGTAAATGGCGAATCCGTTTGACTGGTGGACTGGGTTGGGAGGCTTTCAAAAGTTCCTCGTGAGTTGCTCATTTTATTTTCGGATTGGAGGTCATGGTCCACTGCAAACGTCTCGCGTCGACGAAGTGGTACGTCTTAAACAACATGCTTTTCGCAAAAAGTCGAGACTCGCGACAAAAACCTTCAACTTTTTTAATCCCCCCCCAGCAATCGCTTGAGACGGTTTTTCATCGAAACCTTGGCCACCGCTGGGAGGCGATCCACGAACAGCACCCCATTCAAGTGATCAATCTCGTGCTGCAATGCCCTTGCTAGCAATCCATCCGTCTCGATCACCAGCACTGTCCCGTCGAGCTGGGGAAGCGTCGCCTTAACCGCCTCTGGGCGTCGGACCTCTGCCCGAATGCCACGAATGCTCAGGCATCCCTCCATTCCAAACTCCTTGGCTTGCCCGTACGTCAACTCTGGATTAATGAAAATGAGAGGCATTATTTCCGCGATACTTGCGTCCACTCCATTCACCCTGAGAAAGGAAACACATTCGGGATCATGTGAAACGTCGATCACCGCGAGGCGCAAATCCTCCCCCACTTGAGGCGCAGCAAGCCCCACACCATTTGCATCCACCATGGTATCAAGCATGTCAGCCACCAAGGCCATGACCCCGTCATCCACCTCGTTTACGGGACGACAACGTTGGCGGAGAACTGGGTGACCGTATTGGACGACATCGCGTATCATAAAATGATGTCACGCTTAACGCGCAAATTCTGAAACGTCAAACACGACGT
>VFJU01000267.1 GCA_009885905.1 Verrucomicrobiota bacterium | reverse complement strand
GATCATGCTGTCCCAACTCGCCCATGATGCGGCGGCTGATCAGCTCGTTAAAAGAAATTCCATCAAACTCAATCATAGTTCGAAATGTTTTCGAGTTAGAAATGTCCAGCTTTCGTATTCAAGGCGGGCAGTTGTCACGAATGGGCGAATACCTAAACGCTTAAATGTCTGCAGCCGGATCTCATCTGCTAGAATATTGCTTGCAAAAGGATTGACCGATGCGGTGCCAATCGCGTCGGTATCCTCGGCGTAGATCACTGGGGATAATAAAACGCGTGCGATTTTATGGATTCGATCAAAAGACTCATAAAATGCTGATGGCGCCATCAACTTTGCCGCAAATGGGATCAATGGCACTGGTAATGGCAGTGTTGCAGAAACTTTTTCTCCAAGGCCGTGAATGGCATGGCTGATGTGTTCTTCTTTATGACCTTGGACGCGGGCAAGACCTTCGAGTAAGTCAGACGGAATTCCTTGAGAGTGGTCTTCACGAACCGCCGAGATAGCTTGCGAAATCTCTGCGGGAGTGGCTGCACGTGCTTGGCGCAGAGCTTCGGCCGTTTGTTGTAGGCAGGTCTCTGCGAATTCCCAGATCTCTTCCTTTCCGGGATGTGAGCCTGGTTCATCGACTGCCATAAATGGTGAAAGAGACGTCATGATAATTTAGAGAGTATTTGTTAGGCGATTATAACGTCAGAAATCGTTTTATTGTCGTTGTTGAAGAATATGTTAGGAAATTATCTTCCGCCCCGACCGTAATTCATTCTAGAAGAACTGGCTTTTTTAACAGGGGCTTGGTTTTCTTCTGGTGCGTATTCTTCAGTGCGCGGATAGTAGGGCGCTTGTGTCGGCTGCAGGCCGCGGAGTGATCTTCTCATGCCGGGTTCATGAGCTGGACCGGGATTGCTGTCGTCCACCCAGTTGTGATCACAATCGATGGTGGTGGCCGAACGAAATCTGTTACTAGCCGTTTCAGTCGCGCTGCGTTTCGCTGGGTCATAGGATGTGGGCGTAACAATGAAGACAAGGCTGGTTTTTTCTTTGGTGGCTTCCTTGCTTTTAAAGAAAAAGTTTAAGAATGGAACGTCGCCAAGAATGGGAATTTTTGTGTTTCCTTTCGATTGGCTCTCCCCATAAAAGCCCCCGATGATCAACGAGTATCCGTCAGGCACGCGGGCGATCGACTCAATCATAGATTCGCTGACGCGGGGGTATTTGTTGCCGGATGCACTTAAAATTTCTTCGATGATTTGAGCGGAGCGGGGACGAATTTTCATCCGCACGGTGCCGTCTGGTAACAGGGTGGGCGTCACAACAAGAGAGATGCCAATTTCCCGATGTTTGTCTGGGTTTGTGTCGATGCTTGGATCGCTTGCATCAATTTTGTAGCGGACTTCTTCGGTCACTGTTGGGTTGGCAGTTCCGGTGCTTCCCGTGGTCGTAGTCGTGATGATAGGCACTCGGTCGATGAAAGAAATCGTCGCTTGTTCGTTGTCTTCGGTGATCAGTGCCGGGTTAGAAATTTGACGAGCAAGAATACCCTCTGCTAGAGCGCGGAGAACACCGGTGAGCTGAATCGGGCTGAGGACAAGGCTTGCATCGCTGACTTCGGTGCCCGCTATAGAGGGTAGTCCAAAGATAGAGTTTAGGTTTGCCGCAACCTTTAAAGATGTGCCGTCTTTCCCTAGTGAAGTAGCCCAGTTGACACCGGTTCTTTCTGCTGCGTTGCTGTTGACTCGTAAAATTTTCGTTTCGATGACGATTTGGCCCTTCGCCTTGTCGATGCTATGAAGGAGTTCGCGCGCTTGTTCGATTCGGTGAGCGGAATCGATGATAATAACGGTGTTAGTTTTGGGTTCAAAGTTAACGATACCCGAGCCTGGACTGAGCATCGGTTTGACGAGCTCTTTAATTTGATCCATATCAGTTGGACGCAAGTAGCGCAATTGGTAGTGGAACTCCGCGCTGGGCAATTGGGCGAGCTGTGCTTGGGTGAGTGCGTAAACGGTGTTGCCTTTGGTATGAAGAGAGAGCCCGTATTGGAACGCGAGTTCTTCCATTTGTTCCAGCGGCCTTCCGTCGTTAAGATGACCCGTCACAAGAAAGTCTGGACCTGCAATTTTAGTGTTATGGAAATACTGACGACTGGCTGCTTTTGCTAGAAATTGAAAAATGTCATTCAGGTTTGCATCTTTGATGATGTAGCCTTCTTCGGATTTTTTCATATCCTGTTGTTGCTGTTCCAGAGGAGCGAAGTTAGCCGCGATGATTTTATCGTTTGGGCCTGGCGGGGTCGGTGAGACAACTGTGTCAGGATTAAGTGGAATATACTCAGGGGACGGAGCGCCTGAAGATGTAAGCTCTGTATTGTCTGAACTAGGAATTTCTTCTGCTAGAACGGGTACGGGATCAGTTGGGGAATCGGTTGGTGCTTGCGCGTGGAGAAATCCCGCAGTGAGGATCACAGCGAAGAGACTGGCGAGTTGTAGGATTTTCATGGTCTAAAGATTGTGGCAGAATTTGAAGTGACTCAGGGTGCGGAATCAGCGGATTCAAGCTCAATAGGAATGGTCGAATGATCTTGTGTCATTCCTGGCGCGGGGTCTTTTTGTTGACCTGAAGTCATGCCGGCGGGTAGCAGATCGAGCTTGCGAGTTGCGCTTTCGCCACTATCCAGATTTAAGAAAACAATCTTGCGAGATGTTACTTCTGTCACTTGTGCACGAATTTTTTTCCCACGAAAAACAAGTGGAACTTGATCACCCTGCTTGAATGATTGTGTCCCTACGAGAAAGCATTTCTCACGTGGAATAATCGTTGTGACGACGATCTTCTCGATGATTTCTGGAAATGGAGTCGCTAGAGTTGGCGTGATTCGTTTTGGCGCCCCTTCCGCAATTTTTTTTATGATCGGTTTGGCATCAGGGTCTTGAGGCTGCCCGAAGGGATCAAACGCGCGCTTCTTACTCAGAAAATCTAACGAAACCGATTCAACGTAGGCTCCCAGTTCGGCCGAAGAAATCTGTCTAGACGGGGTGCTGGCAGGACTGCTGTTTTGATCTACGGCTTTATTTTGAAGAATGTTAGGTGTTATGTAAGAATTGTTAGCCGCCACGTTTGCTGTCGGCTGGGCATGAATACTAGTGATGAAAAGAATACCCATCAACAAAGCGCGCATTCTCCCCATGCTTGTGATGGAGTCCCCAGCCAGTCTCGTCGGTGCGACACTCATGCTTTGTAACATTAGTTTTCCCATGCGGTGTAAGTGACTTGGAAGTTTAAGAGCGAAGATTGAGAAGTGCTTGGATCGATCTTCAAATCTTGCAATTGAAGTCGAGGCATCCGGGTTTCGAGTTCGAGGAACGCGCGTTGCATCGTTCGAAATGTTCCGCGAAATGCGATGCGGATTTGGGACGAGTTCTGAGCCGAAATAGAGCCAAAGCCACCTTTGCCACCTGGACGTTCGAACGCGGTTTGTTGCAATTCCTTGCTGGGTAGGTGATCAGAAATTTCTCGTAGGCTGGTGGTGACGGCGCTCGCGGTTTCTTGTGAGAGTTGTTGGTTCCATCGGTCGATGTGTTTCCGTTGCCGGTTGACACCTGCCTCGATTTCCCAGCCTGCATTTTGAGCGGTGCGGTAGGTTTTGTAGCTTTTCAGTTTATGGTCAAAAGACTCGACCATATTTGACTTGATCATGAAAAATATCGAAAGCACTCCGACAGCAATCGCCACAGGAATGATAATTCCAAATAAGATGATTGATTGGCGATAGAGGTGCATCATTTAAGGGTTTTTTGAAACATTGATTGCCATGGGATCGGTGGCCTCGAAGCGTTGAGTGATGGTTAGATCGAACGTGAAGGGATAAGTCGATTCATCCGCATTGCTGGCTTCATCTGGCGATACATACTTGTAGCTGCCGTTTTCTTGAGTACGGATGTTTACGACGATGTTGCGGTTGCCCATGTTAGTACGGTAAGAATTGTTCCCTGTGACCGTGGCGATTTCGCTAAAGTGAGCGGAAATCCCTTCCTTGGTATTGATAGTATTTAGATAGTCGAGTGCTTCGTCTCGAGCGTATCCAGTGATTTTCCACTCTTTGACAAAGCCAATCCTCGCGTTGCCCTGAGTGGTGTCTGGTTTTGCTGCGTGAGAGTATGTTTTCACTAACATCCCGCTATTTTCTGGAAACATCCGTGCCAGTGACTCCATGGACGTCCATGCTTTGGAACGATCTTCAAGTAGATTGTTCCAGTGATCTGCTCTTTGCCTTTCGACGGTGAGTTTGCTGAGTCGCGCTTGGGTTGCTTCTGCTTGTGAAGGTTGAAATGACCATTCTGGGCGGCTGATTAAGTCGACCATTCCGAAGCAAAAGTAAGTGATGCACAGGAAGGCGATGGAAAAAACAGCGACGCGGGCCAAGCGCAGCATCTTGAGCAATCGCATCTCCGAGCGTGTTGGATAAATTTCGACAACGTCCTTGGATATAGGAAGAAAGTTTTGCAGCGCCCATTTCTCCTCGTTGAGGATGGTGAAGGTGTGACTCACGATCGTCGCTACAGGTACTGTGCTTGATGGCGAGGATATTGCGGGTTCAGGACACCACGCGGGGATTCCTTGAATAGAATTTTGCTCGACGATCTCGACGCGGCACTTGTTGAAATGACTTCTGAGATCTTCATCTAAAGTGGCATCGACATTCTCACCGAGTCGCATGATAAAAATGTCTGGGTCGATGAATTCGAGTGATGCTTTCGTCGTAGTGAGAGCGTTGATAAATCCAGTAGGACGGTTCAAGCCACGGTTTTGGAGAGTGCGGATGAGACGAAGGTCGGCATGCTCGTTAAAGAACGCGAGGACTGTGAACCATGGATATTGCAGAATTGCTACAAAGGGTTTGTTGGGCGTCGGTGTTAGAGAATGACTTAACGCCATCATGGCCACCAAAGGCGCGCTTACTGCGTGCGAGATAATGGGGAAATTTTCTTTTTCGCCCGTTTGATGCAGTGCCGCGATGAGAGGT
>VFJU01000117.1 GCA_009885905.1 Verrucomicrobiota bacterium | reverse complement strand
GGCTGGGCCGCCGCGCCCCGCCGAGCCCATGAAAGGTAGGGCGCTCTCGCCGAGAGCGCAGGCGAAAGAGACGAGAACGTGCAGTCCAAGAAAAGTCGGAACGTCTCCCTTGGTCTCTATCGTTCACCCCCCTTTCACCGGTTCCCCCGGAGGTGGAACCCTACCTGGTAGGGCTGGGCCGCCGCGCCCCGCCGACTTTTGCCCTGAGGGTGAGGTGCAATAAAATGCGACTTCTTCGAGAATTTTTCCTCTTCGCGCCGTAACTATTCACGCCGATGGCGACAAGTGGGCGGACCACGGCGGGTCAGCCCTACCGTTTTAAGGTCGGCCGTGCCTGTGACACGCGGCCGGCACAGCCGTGACCCAAGGAGGGTGGTCGTCTCGCCCACCAGAATTCATAACATCCGTGGTCATCGTGCTGCCGGGGTAGTTGAGTGGGGTCCATTTGGCGGGGGCGTATTCATTTGCCACCCGGTTGACCGAGACGAAGGCAGCGCCGCCGGAAGTGGTGGCGACCAAGTTATACCCGCCGTCACGTCCGGTGATACCCTCACCTACGGATGCTTAATTTCCAGCCATTTGCCTCCGCCCGCTTCTAAAATCCAGTTTTGAACAGGCGGTGCCTGGTTTCGTTAAGCCCCCGACACGCAAAAAAACCGGACAGGGCGAACCCATCCGGCTTTTTTGTGAATCGGACTCGTGGGCGAGACACCCACGCTCCTTGATTAATCTTCCTGACCTGGGCTCCAGTCTTCGGAGGCGGCAGCAGCGAGGTTGAACGCTTGCTCGAGGCCGACCATCTCGGAGGATGGGCGGAGGCTCTCGAAGCTGGCGCTTTCCTTCTTCAGCTGGTCTTCGTTGTAGTTGACCGCCTTGATCGAAAGTCCGATGCGGCGCTCGACCTTGTCGACCTTGATGACGCGGGCTTCGATTTCTTCGCCGACCTTGATGATGTCCTTGACCTTTTCCACGTGGTCTTCGCTGAGTTGCGAGATGTGGATGAGACCATCGATATCACCGTCGAGGCTGACAAATGCGCCGAAGGATGCAATCTTAGCGACCGTGCCTTTGACTAGGTCGCCGACCTTGAAGCGAGAATCGATGAGGCTCCATGGGTCGCCTTCGGTTTGCTTGACACCGAGGGAAACACGCTGGTTGGCCTTGTCGATGGCGAGCACGATGGCTTCCACTTCGTCGTTCTTTTTGAGGACTTCCGATGGGTGATTGATCTTGCGAGTCCAGGACATGTCCGAGACGTGAATCATACCATCGATGCCTTCTTCGAGTTCCACGAATGCACCGTATGCCGTGAGGTTGCGGACAGGTCCCTTGATGGTCGCGCCGATTGGGTAGCGGAGCTCGATTTCATCCCATGGGTTGGAATCGAGTTGGCGCACGCCGAGCGAGATTTTTTGTTCCTCGATGCTGATGCCGAGGACGACCGCTGAAATTTCTTGGCCGATTTCGAGCACATCGCTCGGACGAGTGATGCGTTTGACCCAGCTGAGTTCGGAAACGTGGACGAGACCCTCGACACCTTTTTCGATTTCGATAAAAGCACCGTAGGGGAGTAGTTTGGTGACGCGTCCCTTGACGTTGTGGCCGATCGGGTATTTCCGCTCGATGTCTTCCCACGGGTTCTCAGACATTTGCTTGAGACCGAGTGAGACGCGTTCTTTCTCGCGGTCGATGTCGAGGATGACGACATCCACGAGTTGAGCGATGTGGAGGATTTCCGAAGGGTGGTTGATGCGACCCCACGACATGTCGGTGATGTGGAGTAATCCATCCATGCCTGCGAGATCGACGAATGCTCCGAAGTCGGTGATGTTTTTGATCGCGCCGGTGACCTTGTCGCCGATTTTGACCGATTGAAGGAAGGTTTGGCGTTGTTCGGAGCGTTCGGCTTCGATGACTTCGCGGCGTGAAAGAACGATGTTCTTGCGCTCGTCGTTGACCTTGACGATTTTGAATTCGTAGACATTGCCGACGAATTCGTTGAGATCCTTTGGTGGAATGATGTCCACTTGTGAACCGGGCAGGAAAGCCTCCACACCGACGTTGACGGTGAGGCCGCCTTTGACGACTGCTTTGACTTTGCCACGGACGAGACCGCCGTCTTGGAAGACTTTGACGATTTTCTCCCAGTTTTGTTTGTGGGCGGCTTTTTCTTTCGAGAGGACGACCATGCCCTCATCGTTTTCGAGGCGCTCGAGAAGCACTTCGATTTCGTCGCCGATTTCGATTTCCTCATCCTCGAATTCGTTGGATGGGATGGCGCCTTCGGATTTGTATCCGATGTCGACTAGGACGACTTGGGGGCGGATTTCGAGAATCGTGCCTTTTACAATCGATCCTTCGCGGAATTCGCGGAATTTCGAGTCGATCAGGTCGCTGAGCGCCTGGTTGGTGGGTTCCGCACATGCGTAAGCCATAATGTTGTCTGGTTTGGGGTTGTGTTGTTGGTTGCGTTTTCTTCCTGAAATTGCCCCGAGAAGTAAAACTGACAGACACCGGGGCGCCAACCGTCTGCCAGTAGAAAGAAAAACGAAGCGCGAAACTAGTAGGCGAGGCGGGTATGGCAAGAGTAAACCACGCGAATTTTCGAGATGGTGAAAGGCGCTATTTTTGCAGGCTCAGCAGACTCAGCTCAGCGGCACCTTGCCCGGCGCTGAGGCAGCGGGAGGATTCACGATGATCCGAGCTTCTGGATTGTTAATGATGTATGAGTAGGCCCAGCCCAATAGCACAGAAAGTTTGTTCCTGAACCCGACCAAGAAAGCGATGTGGATGAAGAGCCAGGCAAGCCAAGCGATGAACCCTTGGAGGCGAAGTTTGCCAGCTTTTACCACGGCATAATTTTTTCCGATGATCGCCATCATGCCCTTGTCGAAATAGGAGAACGGCATGCGGGAGGGCGCTTTTTTAAATTCTCCTATCAGGATTTTAGCAACATGGGCACCCATTTGAACCGCTGCGGGAGCCACGCCTGGCACGAGGTGGGAGTGGCGGTCTTTCGTGCTGACTAGGTCGCCGGCGACGAAGATGTCTGGGTAGCCGGGGAGTGAAAGATCGGGGTTGGGGGTGATGCGTCCGGCGCGGTCGGTCGGTAAACCAAGGGCAGCGGTGAGCGGACTCGCGGCGATGCCTGCTGCCCAAATGATCGCGGCGGCTTCGAGAACGGTGCCGTCTTTGAAATCAAGCGCGCCATCTCGGACTCGGGTGACGCGGGTATCGGTGCGGACTTCCACACCAATTTTTTCGAGTCGTTGGCGGGCGTAGGCGGATTGGTCTAGATCGTATGTTTCTAAAATTCGCTCCGAACCCTCGATGAGGATGACGCGGAGTTTCGCGGTGTCGATCCTGCGGAAATTCGATTTCAGACAACGGTGGACGAGGTCGGCAAAGGCACCGGCGAGTTCCACCCCTGTGGGTCCGCCTCCGACGATGGCCACGGTCATGAGGCGTCTACGTTCATCTTCGTTAGAGGTTAGTTCGGCGCGTTCGAGATTTGATAATACGGTGCGCCGGATGTTTTGGGCATCGGCCAGAGACTTCAATCCGAGGCTGTGATTCGCCCAGTCGTTGTTGCCGAAGTAGCTGGTGCGTGCGCCCGCAGCGAGCAGAAGGAAGTCGAAGTGATAGACCGTGCCGGAGTTACCAGTGGCGTGCTTTTCGACGGGATCGATGGATGAGATTTCATCCATGAGGACCGTGATATTTTTGGCATCAGCAAGAATTTGTCGGATTGAGCGCGCGATGTCCGGACCCGCGAGGGATGCCGTTGCGATCTGGTAAAGAAGCGGTTGGAAAAGGTGGTGGTTCGTGCGGTCGACGAGGGTGATCACGAAGCGCTCGTCATTGGCGAGTTTCCGTGCGCACTCGAGACCTGCAAATCCACCGCCGATGATGAGGAGCTTGCGCGGTGGAGGATTCATTGGCGAGGTGGTGTGTCTATGCGCACTTCGGACAAATGCCAAAAAATTCTAGTTCATGATAGAGATTTCGGAAGCCTGTATTTTTACGGATTTCATCCTCGAGTTGATGGACAGGGCAGGGGGCATTGATTGGCTCGATACTCCCACAACTCGTACAAATCAAATAGTCGCTGTGTTTGTTGGGCAAAATCAACGTGAAGTACGCGGCCCGTTCGTGCAAGCCGAGGCGGCGGACGAATCCGTGCTCGGAGAGGCGTTGGAGCAACCGGAAAACCGTCGCCTTATCGCATTGATCTGACAATCGTGCGGAGGTGGCAAGTTCATTGAGAGTCATGGGGCGCAGGCTTTCCGTTAGGGTGACTAACAGTTCTTCCAAGGCCTTCGTACGGCGGAGACCCGCCTTACGGCAGCGGTCGATCGTTTCCTTGATCGTGGCGTTCATCGATTGAATCATGTGAGTTGGAATTTTTCAGAACAAGCTCGATTGCGAATCTTCAGGGCGCAGAGTTGGAATGGGTGCGCCGATCTTTTCGTAAGCGGCGGGCATGGCCGTCCGACCTCGTGGCGTGCGCATGAGAAATCCCTGCATGATCAAAAAAGGTTCGTGGACTTCCTCAATCGTGGCAGCATCTTCACCCACGGCCACCGCAAGCGAATTGAGTCCTACTGGGCCGCCATTGAACTTATAAATCAGCACCTCGAGCAGGCGCTTGTCCATTTCGTCAAGACCTTGTGAGTCGATTTCGATCATCGCCAAAGCGCAATCTGCGATTTTTTGATCGATAAATCCGCCGCCGCGAACTTGTGCGAAGTCTCGGACCCAGCGGAGTAGTGCGTTGGCCACGCGTGGCGTGCCACGCGATCTTGACGCGACTTCCAGAGCGCCAGCGCGTTCGATGGGCACCTCGAGCAAGCCAGCAGAGCGCTCGATGATTTGTGCAAGTTCGTCGTGGGTGTAGTAGTCCAAGCGGTTTGCTAGGCCGAAGCGCGAGCGCAGTGGGGCGGTGAGCATGCCCGAGCGGGTGGTGGCACCAACGAGGGTGAATCTGGGCAAATTAATCTGAATCGAGCGGGCAGATGGTCCTGAGTCGATGATGATATCCAATCGGAAATCCTCCATCGCCGGGTAGAGGTATTCTTCAATGGCGGGGTGAAGACGGTGAATTTCATCGATGAATAAAATGTCACCCTTTTGGATATTGGTTAGAATTCCAGCGAGGTCTCCGGCTTTTTCAATTTGCGGTCCTGAGGTGGTGTGGAGTTGTGTGCCAGCGGCACGAGCGATTAGATTGGCGAGGGTGGTTTTTCCCAGTCCTGGTGGACCAGATAGCAGCACGTGGTCGAGCACATCGCCGCGCCCTTTGGCAGCCTCTAACATCAGTAGGATGCGATCTTTAACTTTTTCCTGACCGATGAATTCCGAAAACGCGGGAGGTCGCAATGAGACATCAAACGGAGTCGCTGGTGCTGCGGTGGTTTGTTGGTAGAAATTTTCGGACATGAGGATAACGCAGAGATTTGAACCCAGCCATGGGGGGGTGAGAAGCGCAGAATTTAACCGGTTGTGCCTGATTCTGGTCAAAAGAATGACTTTTGACCAGAGTTGGGGTCATCCATGGACGACTCAACGGCCTTCTTGAATCCGCTCCGCCAGCATCGGAGGAAGGCCGGCAGCGATGATTTTCGCCTGGGTTTTCTCGATATCATACTCGACCCGTCGGAAGACAATCCGTCGTTCAGCCATATCATAAATCGCATAGCAAGACCGCCAATCGCCATCTCTCGGTTGTCCGACGGACCCGACATTGATAAAATATTTTGCGAAATCTTCCACGATGATCGACTCGGCAGCCACTTCAGTCACTTTATCCGTTTTCATATAGACCCGAGGCACATGGGTGTGACCGTGGAAGCAGACAGGGGTGAATTGGTAGGAGAAATTCGACATCGCATCGAAGCGGTTACTGACGTAGTTCCAGTTTCCTGGTTGGTCGAGTGTGCTGTGGACCACCGTGTAATCGGAAATTTGTCGAACCATTCGGAGCTTTGAAAGCCACTTGCGCTGATCGTCAGAAAGTTGCTCACGTGTCCATTCCAAGGCCGCTGCGGCGACCGGGTTCATGGTTTCTAACGAGTAGGTTGCCGAGGCATCCTTGTCGTGATTTCCCATAATGGTCGGGCAGTTCATTTCCCTAACACGTTCGAGGCAGGCGGAGGGATCTGCGTTGTACCCGACGACGTCACCCATGCAAACGTAGTCGGTGACGCCCAGTTGAGAAGCGTCGTCGAGAACTGCCTCGAGAGCTTCTAAATTGGCATGAATGTCACCGAAAAGAGCGATCCGCATCGTATTTTAATGGGTAAATGAAATCAGGTAGACGGCTGAATCCGTCTGTGGAGGTGAGACAAAGTTGTTCATTTGACGAATAAGTCTTCTGGGTTGAATGGTTGCCGTAGTGGTTCGCTAAGGATACTTTTTTCTTTGGGGATATTCAGTGTTTTTTCGAGAGCTTCTAAGGTACTGGCCACGCCGTAAACTGGAAACCGCTCACCGATTCGCTGCCAATGACCGGAGAGGGCTTCGTATGCCTTTTCCGGGGTGCCAAAAATCTCGATGGCACGAGCAGTGGCGTCGAGATTTGGATTTTCAAAAACATCTAAAATAAAGAGCAAGATCAGAAGGGTAGGGGTGCGGTTTTGTTTTCCGGCGTAGAGCGAACGAGCGAGTGTTAGAGCCTCTTTTTCTTTGCCCGGGACCCTAGCAAGTGAGTAGAGCTGAGCGCGTCGGACGTAGGGCATTGCATTGCCTGTGTCTGCGGAGCGGCGATAGGCCTCGGCGGCGGCGGCAAATGATTTGTCCGGATCGCGGAAGGCCGGAAACTTGTTGGTGTCTGAGAGGAGAAAACCGAGTGTGGCTAACAGGCTCCAGTCGTTCGGATTGTTAATAATCCCACGTTCCAAGAACGAGCGTCCTTTCATGATTGACGCACGCCACGCTTCCCGCCGCCGTAGCGGAGACAACTTTGAATCATTCATGTAGTACGAGGCTGCATTGTATGCAGAGTGCCACGAACCCGTCTCCCAATAATACCGAGTGTGGGGTGCTAGATCGACAATGGTTTCAAATGTGTCTGCCAGTTCATCCCAGCGCTGCTCTTGAAAATATGAAAATGCCCGCAGGTTCATGAAGGTAGCGACGAGCGTGCGTAAACCACCAAGTGCCACCGCGGAACTGGTCTGCCCGATTTTGTCTCGAGTTCCGATTTCTATCGGTGGGGGTGTCAGTCCTAATGTTTGTAATTCTTTGGCAAGATGATTCTCGTAGGGCATGCGCACAGCGCCAAAAGCCAGCACTGATATCGCTAAAATTACATTTCGTTGCCAGATTTTCACGCGATTAGAATTCCTTTTCGGCAAAGACAAACCATGACGCAACCGTGAAAAATAATGCGTAGTAAAGGGCGATCAAGGTGAGTTTACCAAGGATTAGCAAAGGCATCGTCTGACCCTCGATCACGGCGTCGATCACGTTGAAATTTTGAAAATCAGGTAGAACGAGCGAGATCAGCAAAGTAACTAACCGAGCAAAAACACCTTCACCCGCCTCGCCTGCTTGTAGGTAGGCATTGCGCATGTCTGCTTGGAAATGACCGATAAAATAGATTAGAAAACTGATGATCGTCGTGAAAAGCGTGCTCGAAGAAAAAGTGGAAATCAGCAATGCGAGTGAGGCCATCACCGAAGCCCGCAAGAAGACTGCGATCACAGCACCCTGCAGCGACCAACTCGGGCCTTGTGCCGCGGTTTCTAATTTCAACGAGTTAATCGCTTCTTGCGGCCAACCGAGCGATTGCGCCATCGCAAGTTGCTGCTCGAGCACCATCGATGAGCGAATTTGTAATACCACGGTCATCAATCCGTCCATCAAGGCAAGGGACACGAACACCAATAGTAAAACACCTAACAACTTACCTGCGAGATAATCGATGCGCGGGACAGGTTTCGCTAGAATCGTGTAAAGCGTCCGGTCCTCGATGTCCTTAGGAAGGAGCAGTGCGGTTGCGACGATGGACAACACCACTGAGAACAAAGTCATGGTTCCTAGCGACCAACTTTTGATAGATCGCAGCACGTTGACGCCGACCGATTCGGGTCCTTCGTGTTGTGGTAGGTCGAAGAAATTGCTGCCGATGGCGATTACTGCGAAGACGGCGAGGAAATAGAAAACCTTCATCCGCACCAGTTGGGTGAAGGTGTGGCGGGCAATCACCAAAATTCGGCTGATGTGCGAACCTCTGGAGATGGTGGCAGTGGTGTCTGTCATAAGTCTTCGTCGCGGTGAGTGGTTTCCCGGAGGAACAGTCTTTCGAGAGTGGTGCGGGGTTTGCCGGTGCGGATCAGTGAAGCGCCAGCAGAATTGTTGACAAGTTCTTTAATGTTAGAAATCAACTCTGGACTTGCATCCTTGATGATGAATTCCGTCTGGTCCTCGATGGCGATGAGATCTTCCAAGCGACCCTCTTTCACCATTTTTCCTCTGAAAATAATTCCAACGTGGTCGCACACCTCTTGGACTTGCTCCAGAAGATGGGAGCACAAAAAAACGGTGATGCCGCGCTCTCTGAGTTTGAAAATCAAATCTCTGATCTGCCGTGATCCGATGGGATCCACTCCAGCGGTTGGCTCGTCGAGGATGACCAAGCGGGGTTCCTGTACAAGCGCTTGCGCGAGACCGATGCGCTGAAGCATGCCCTTGGAGTAGCCACCCAGGCGGCGGTCACGGGCACTTTCCAAATCCACCAGCGCGAGCAACTCACCGACTCGATCTTCAAGAATCTTGCCCTTCAATCCACAAAGTTTGCCATAAAACTTGATGGTCTCGCTGCCGCTTAGGTGTTTGTAAAAATAAGGGTTCTCTGGCAGAAATCCCACATCGTTTCGCGAATCTACCTTGAGTGAGTCCTTACCGAAAATCGAGCAGGTCCCGGAAGTCGGTGCAACCAGTCCGAGCAGCGCTTTCATCGTCGTCGATTTTCCCGAGCCGTTGGGTCCAATGAGACCGTAAACCTCGCCCGGCATGATTCGGATCGAAACTCCATCTACGGCACGAAGCATCTGTTTCCGGAACGACGTTTTGAAGTCTTTGGTGAGGTTGATGATTTCAACAGCAGGAATTTTTTCAGCCATCAGTGTGCAGAGTATTCTATAGGCTAGCGCCTCTGGCAACGGGCAAATTCTCTGATTCAACAGTTTGATTTTGACCTTTAGTAGTTCATTTAAATCACCGCGTGGTGCCATCGCTGACTTTAACAAATATGCGCCGATCGCGGATATCTTCGAGCCTCGACAGCTTGGTTTGCTGCCGCCAGAGTGTGGTTACTTCATGCGTATTTCTGACCGTTACATTGGCAAGCAGGTGCTAACTGGCACGCTGTACGCGGTCATGATTTTGGGCTTGGTATTAGTTTTGGGTAACCTGTTCAAACAGATTCAGCCATTGCTGGTCGACCAAAAGGCCCCGCTCGGATTGGTGCTGCGCTTCGTGATCGGTGTCCTACCCTTGTCGTTGATGTACACGATACCGTGGGGATTTCTCACCGCGGTCCTGTTGGTTTTTGGTCGGATGAGTTCGAGTCACGAAATCACCAGTTTCCGCGTGGGGGGATTGAGCCTTGTTCGACTATCAGCTCCGGTTTTTCTAATTGGTGCATTACTTTCGCTACTGAGTTTGTGGCTTAACATGAATGTCGTGCCGCAAGCAAAGGCGTCTACGCGGCAGTTAGTCTACGAGCAAGCGGTGAGAGACCCTGGTTCGTTGTTGAAACCAGGCGTGGTGCAAGGTGATTTCAAAGGCAACGGTCAAGAACTGCAGAAGTTGTTGATCGAGGGAAAAAATGGGGATTGGTTGCAAGGATTTCATTTTTACGTCTTGCCAACTGCGGGGATCGCAACAAATGACAAGACCTACATCCATGCCGCTCGAGCGGCCTTGTCTGTCGATACCAAGAAGAGCCAACTTCGGTTGAAGTTAGAAGACGCATATTTTGAATCTCGCGATGCTAAAGGAGACGTCCAAATGGTCTTTGCCGGTGAAGCGGAACCACTGGTGATCGACTTGAAGGGCGTCAATGAACAAAGACTGCGTCCAAGGCTGATGTCGAACGAGCAGATCCGCCAAGCCATCGCTACGAATCCGGCGATGGACTTGAATACCATGTTGAAGCTCAAGTCTGAAATCATGAGTCGTTTCGCGTTTTCGTTGGCTTGTCTAGCATTCGCATTTGTTGGGGTGCCATTGGGTCTACAATCCCACCGCAAAGATACTTCTTGGGGGCTAATGATCAGCGTGCTGATCGGCACGGGCTATTTCTTAATCACGATGTTAGCCGACCAAGTGAAGTCCGGCTTTGGTGCGGCTTGCGTGCTGTGGGCTCCAAATTTGCTTTGTGTGGTGATTGGGTTGGTGCTGTTTCGAAGGGTTCGTTTCAATCGATGAAATTTTTTCGTGAACTCAACAAGATCGCGGTCGGCATCAGAGATTTTTTTGCTGCGGAGCGGGTGGTGTTGACTCCGTTTGTAAAAGACTTCACGAATTATAGCTTCGAAAAATTTCGCGCGGATTTGGCGGCAGCAGCGAGTGTGACCACTTTGGCATTGGCACAGGGGATCGCCTTTGCGGCGATCGCAGGTCTGCCCGTGGTTTATGGAATTGTTAGCACCGCAGTCGCTGCGATGGTGGCACCGTTTTTCGCAGGGTCGCGGCACACGATCCTTGGCCCTACGAATGCAACCGCATTCATGCTTTTTAGTTTCTTGTCAGTGAATCCGGAAATGCGCGGACGCTTGGATGAATTGTTACCTCTCTTGGTGATGTTGGTTGGTATTTTAGCAACGATGGGTGCGCTGTTTCGCGTAGCAGATTTGTTGCAGTATGTTTCGCGTAGTGTTTTGGTGGGCTATATTTCCGGGGCGGCCGTGCTGATTGTTGCGAATCAGCTAAAGCCATTTCTTGGTCTTTCCGCGTTCGTTAGTGACGATGACTCGTCGACTTTCTTAAGCCTTTTATATGGCTTGGTTCGCGCTCTTCCCCACACACAGTGGATATCGTTGTTGATTGGTGGATCGACGTTGTTGGTGTTCGCCGCGATCCGTAAATGGCGTCCGTCATGGCCGGCTTTTGCTCTGGCTTTGGTTGTGAGTTCTGCGGTTTTCGGTACATTGATTCGCCTCGGATGCGGCCCATTCAAAGGGGCCGAGACATTCGAGACTTTTGGATTCGATGCTCTCATCTTCAAGATGCCTCATGTGCTGAGGGCTAATATTTTTTCTGATATATCATCGCTGTTAAGCATCGCCTTCGCCATCGCTTTTCTTTCTTCGTTAGAAAACACATTGATGGCAAAGACACTGGCTTCAAAAACCGGCGACCGTGCCGATGCGAACCAAGACATGTTGGCAGTGGGTATGGCCAATCTCGCCGCATCCATCGCCGGAGGGATGCCGGCCTCGGGTTCTTTGACCCGCTCGATGCTCAATCACGAATCTGGCGCGCGCTCTAGGTTTGCATCATTATATTCCGGTATTTTCAGCATGGCATTCGCCATCCTCATCGCAGGTTCAATCGGTTGGGGGGTTCCTTTAATCGATTATGTGCCCAAGGCTGGGTTGGCTGCGTTGGTGATCGCTCTGTCATTTTCTCTTTTTAATATCCGTCACCTCCGGATTTGCTCGCGTTCGACCCGAGATGATTCGGCAGTGTTAGGCATCACTTTTATTGCGACGTTGCTCTCACCTTTGCACGTTGCGATTTTTGTCGGGGTGGCTATTTCGATCATGTTGTTTTTACGCAAGGCCAGTCGTCCGTTTTTAACAGAGTATGAATTCAGTGATCGGGGCGAACTGATGGAAATGGGGGATAAAAAGTTACGACCGATTCCTGCGATATCGATTGTCCACGTTGAGGGGGATTTATTTTTCGGCGCGGCCGAACTTTTCCGGACTCAGATTCAACGGACGGTGTCAGACCCTGCGATTCAGGTCATCATTCTTCGTTTGAAAAATGCTCGTCACTTGGATGCGACCAGTGTGATGGCTTTGGAGGATTTGATCATTTTCATGCGGAAAAAAGGCCTGCACTTGATTGTTTCTGGTGCGACGCGGGAAGTTTACCGGGTCCTCAAAAAATCCGGCGTACTGGTCACTCTTCAGGAGGGGTGCGACCGTAGACTGGGAGAGAGTCATCTATTTCTAACCAATCCTCGGAATCCAAATCTATCGACAAGGGCGGCACTCAAACGTGCTCAACAATTGCTAGGAACCGACAAGGCGGAAATCCGAATATTTTTCGATCCTAGCCACAAAAAAATAGATTCATGAGACGCCGAGCTGCTACTTTGGTGTTGGTAGACTTCTAATCATTTACAGCGAATTTTGTTTTAATGCTGTCTGCCACTTGGAGAGAATCTGATAGATTAGTCTCCCAAGAACACAAACTCGTCCGCCATGTGGTTGAGAGCATTTCTTGCGATGGGTAATGCATCTGATAAGTCACCCAGTAGTTTTTGTAAAACTGGACTGGCAGCATGAGAATCGTTCGCCGCATCGCGAAACACTTTTTGAGTAAAGCTCTCGTAAAATTCCAAGTCTGGAGCACCCAAGACTTCGCTCCGGTGTTTGATGAAGTCTGGGTAGAGACCACTGATCAGCAAAAACTGATTTCCTGCCGCCATTTGCAGGTGAAACCGCATTTTTCCTCTGGAGCGGTTGATAAGGGAAATGAATTCGGAGGCGTGGGTGTAGCCGCCGACGATGTTGTTCAGCGGATCATCTGGTGAGGGACTGACCCGCCGGGTCATCACTCCAGCGACATAGTCTGCGAGTCCTGCATGAGTGAGCTTCGCCCGAAGGAATGCGTGGCGCACCAAAACGTAAAAATAAAACCGGGGAGAAACTCGCAGAGTTTGGGGCGAATTGACCAAATTTTGAAAAACTTCTTTGAGATCGAGCATCTCCCTAAGCGCATTTGGATCGGTCCAAAGCTTCTCCAAATAGGGTCTTTGCCCTTCAGGCGCCAGCACTGAGGAAATAAAATCCAAATCAGCTGTCGTGAATCGACCATTGTTTGAAGATGTCCTTTGGCGAAGCATTAGTACTTTTTTAATAAAAATTTCAGGGGCTTGACCAGAAAATAGTTAAGGTATCCATAAATTTAATATCGAATACCTATATTCCATATGGATTTATATCGTTTTCTTGCAGTATAAATTTTTCTTGCCCCCCCTCGACAAGACTCTTAAAAAAACCTTCCCCAAAAGGGATTCAACACGATGAACATGACCCGGAAATCCAAATCCGTGGCCCTGGCAATCGCCAGCGTCATCCTTATTCCCAGTTGCGCGTCAACGGGGAGTGCAAAACCTAGAACCCATAACCAATTTGCTGATTCCAAACTTGCGGTGGAGTCTGTGCAACGTGGTAAAGCATCTTGGTACTCGGTCAAAAGCAATTCCGGAACTCGGACAGCCAGTGGACAACGTTTGTCGAATGATGCCGCCACGGCCGCTCATAAAACTTTGCCGATGGGAACTCGCGTGCGCGTGATCAACGAAGCAAACGGAAAATCTGAGGTCATGACCATCACCGATCGCGGGCCTTACAAAAAGGGACGGATTATCGACGTGACGATTGGCGCCGCCGAGAGACTTGGATTCATCCATCATGGCATCGCAACCGTGCGCGTTGAGGTGCTTGCAAAAATCAAACCTGCTAGTGAGTGATTCCGTCGCGCTATTGTCGCGGACGGGTTGCAGTTAGATTCAGCCGGGCGGCCACGTGAGCTGCCGCCCTCCAAGTAGATGGATGTGCAAGTGGGGTACTGCTTCACCGCCATCCGGACCATTGTTGATGACGAGTCTGTATCCGCCATCTGCGATGCCCTCGCTACGGGCCACTTGCGCTGCCGTAAGCAAGAGATGACCTAACAAATTCTCGTCATCGAATTGCGCTTGCCCAATCCTCGGGATCGCCTTGCGTGGGATGATGAGAATATGCAGTGGCGCCTGCGGTGAGATATCCCGAAAGGCTAGACAGCGTTCGTCCTCGAAAACAATGGTCGCGGGGATTTCCTTATCACAGATTTTTTCAAAAAGTGTCTTCTCACGCATGCGAGGAAGGTTGGCAGAGTGTGATGCCGACTGACAAGCGAGGATCTGGCAACGATCTACGTTTGTAGCGAATTTGTGAAAATGAATTCGTGGCGCTGGCAGATTTTCGCTACATTCAGGTCATGGAACTTGCTGAAGTCACTTGCCCAACCTGCTTTGAAATTTTTGAAGTCGCTGTGCCACATCCTGACGAAATGCCAACGGAGGTCGACTACGATTGCGAAGTCTGCTGCCGCCCGATGTTGATCGTTTTCACGGAGGACGAAGTTTACGCGAAGGGACTTGCAGAATGAGTCGCTGGAGAAACTCAGTCTTTTCGAGTGAGCTCGACGAACACATCTTCGAGAGTGGCGGTGTGGCGAAAAAGCGAGCGCAATGGCCAACCATACTGCGAGCAGAGTTGTGCGATCTGTTCACGGGTATCCGTGCCGGAATCTAACCAGACTGTGTAACGCGTCCAGTCGTCGTCTATCACTTCTGGGGTGATTTTTTTTACGTTCGCCATGCGGTTGAGTGCTCCAGTGACCACTTCGATCTCCGCTTGAATCTCCACTTGGATGCGACCCGCCGCCCGCATCTGCCCCACCAAGTTGCTAGGGGTATCTGCGGCTTTGATTCTCCCCTCGTCGATGATGATCACGCGGTTGCAGATCATTTCGACTTCGGAAAGGATGTGGGTAGAAATCAGCACGGTGTGGGTCTGTCCGAGGTGACGGATGAGCTCACGAATTTGGCGAATTTGGTTAGGGTCCAAACCATTGGTGGGTTCGTCTAGGATCAGCAACTCGGGATCGTGCACGAGAGCATCCGCAAGCCCGACTCGTTGGCGATAGCCCTTGGAGAGTGTCTTGATCATTTTTCGGTGCACGCTGGCGAGACCGCAAATGTCGATGACTTCGCCGACACGTCTGCGGGTATCGTTGTTGCCTAGACCCTTGAGTTGGCCTCGAAATTTCAGGTATTCTCGAACGCGCATGTCTTCGTACAGAGGCACATTTTCGGGCATGTAGCCGATTTTGCTGCGAGCGGCGATGGACTGGCGGAAAATATCAAAGCCCGCGATGGTCGCGGTGCCGGATGTTGGAGGTAAATAACCCGTCAGCATCCGTAGGGTCGTGGTTTTACCGGCACCATTAGGACCGAGGAAGCCGACGATTTCGCCCTGTTCGACCGAAAAATTGACTCCGCGCACAGCTTCGTGGCGGGCGTATCGCTTGGTGAGTTGGTGGACTTGAATCATGTTTCTGAAATCTACAATTTGGCGAGAAAATCCTTGTTGTACGGTTGACGTAGAAGTGTGCGCCCTTTAATGAAGCGCCGTGCGTAGCGAACCAAGCTAGAAATTTTCGAGTTCGCGTCATTCATTTACCCACTTCTCATGAACTCTTCCGTTTCACCGCGACAGAACACAGAATTATTGGAATCTAAATATGCGGAATGGTGCGAAGACCCGAAGTCCGTCGACGGAACATGGGCCGCTTTTTTCGAGGGCTTTGAACTGGGCTCTGCTCAGGTGCAACGCAAAGAGGAAGCCGCCGCCGCCGCCGTCGGTACCCCTTCATCATCCTCAGATGCGGATCTCGCTTTTTTCGGCAAGGTGGTGAGCTTGATTTACAACTACCGCACGCTCGGACATACTCAGGCTGACATTAATCCGCTCGACCCGGCGGAGCGTAATCCACGGCTCAACATAGAGCAATACGGTCTAACATCAGAAGACTTGGACAAAGTGGTTTGGAATTCGTTTTTCCGCCACGGCGATCGAATGAAGCTACGCGACATGGTCACCGCGCTAGAAAAGACTTACTCGAATAAAATCGGTTTCGAGTTCATGCACATTCACAACACCACAGTCCGTCACTGGGTGCGCGAACGGATCGAGACCCATGCGGTGCGCAACGAAGACACTCCAACGAAAAAACTCAGCTCGCTCTTCTGGGTGTTAGAAGCAGAGGCATTTGAAAATTTCCTAGGCAAGCGTTTCTTGGGTGAAAAACGTTTCTCTAACGAAGGGGGCGAGGGGGCGATGATCCTTCTAAACGCGATCCTTGAAGCGTCGCCGTCTCATGGCGTTAAGGAAATCGAGATGGGCATGTCTCATCGAGGACGCATGAATATTCTCGCAAACTTTGTTAGGAAGTCACTCACCACGGTTTTATATGAATTCACCCCAACCTACGAACCCGAGACGGTCGCGGGCGATGGCGATGTGAAGTACCATCTCGGATACGAAAGCATCCGCGAGCTTGCCGATGGTAATGTTCGCGTCAGTCTCGCGGCAAATCCTAGTCACTTGGAAGCCGTGAATTCGATTGTCGAGGGTAAGGCCCGTGCTCGCCAACGGGTGCTCAATGATTTGACCGGTGGCGAAATCGACCGGCAGCAAGTCTTACCAATCCTCCTTCATGGCGATGCCGCATTTGCGGGGCAGGGGTCGGTTGCAGAAGTCCTCAACCTCTCACAGTTGAAAGGCTACCGCACGGGTGGCACCATTCATCTCGTCATTAACAATCAAATCGGTTTCACCACCGCACCTGCGGATGCGCGCTCATCGGCTTACGCCACCGACGTGGCAAAAATGATTGAGGCGCCGATCCTTCATGTGAATGGAGAGGATCCCATGGAACTTTATTGGACCGCGATTTTCGCCCTCGAATTTCGTCAAAAGTTCGGTCGCGATATCGTAATCGATATGTATTGCTACCGTCGCCAAGGTCACAACGAAGCTGACCAAGCAGCCTTCACCCAACCGATCATTGCGAAAAAAATTGCAGAGCGACCAACCTTTGGAACCATCTACAAGAATCAACTCGTCGCGGAGGGGGTGATTTCCTCTCAAGATCTTGAAGCTCTTGAACAAGCGATTTGGGATAAATTTGAAGCGGGCTATCAGAAAATGCTCACACTTCAAGAGGCCGGTGACCGTACCGCTTTCAGTGGATCGACTGGCGTCGACCAACCGATTTACACCCATACTCCTATCCCGACTGGTATCAGTCATGAAGTCTTCCAACGCATCGGCAGAGTTCTAACAACCGTGCCGAGCGAGTTCAACTTGAACCCGACTCTGGAAAAGCGCTTCATTCCCAGAAGGATTGAAGCCTTAGCGGGTGGCGGTCCAATTGACTGGGCGTTCGCAGAGTCTCTGGCATTTGGTTCATTGTTGTTGGAAGGAACTCCGGTGCGGCTATCAGGCCAAGACTGCCGCCGAGGTACATTTTCCCAGCGTCACTCGGTTTTCTACGATTATGAGACCCGAGAGCGCTATATCCCGCTCGAACATCTCGATCCAAACCAGGCGAAATTCTGTGTTCACAATTCGTTTCTATCCGAGTTTGCGGTATTAGGATTTGATTATGGTTATTCGCTATCTTACCCCACGATGCTCACTTTGTGGGAAGCTCAATTCGGAGATTTTTCGAATGGCGCGCAAGTGATCATCGATCAATTTATTTCATCTGCCGAGTCGAAGTGGCAAACGCCAAGCGACTTGGTCATGCTCTTGCCTCATGGTTATGAAGGCATGGGGCCCGAACATTCGAGTGCACGACTCGAGCGCTTTCTCCAACTTTGCGCGGAGAAGAATTTGATCGTCGGAAACTTCACGACTCCAGCTCAGTATTTCCACGCATTGCGGCGCCAAAAACATAGGGATTTCCGCAAACCCTTGGTGCTGATGACGCCAAAGAGCTTACTCAGCCGGCCAGAGGCCGTCTCGTCGGAATCGGATTTCCAAGAGGGGACTTGTTTTCAAGAAATCCTTCCTGATACGAAGTTTTTTGATCAGCCTAACGAGGTGAATCGGATTATTTTTTGTAGCGGAAAGGTTTATTACGATCTCATGACTCACCGTCAGACAGAGGGGATCGAATCCGCTGCGATCATCCGCATCGAGCAACTCTATCCGTTCCATCGCGAAATGGTTGAGCTTATCATCAGCCAATTTACAAACGCTTCGCAATTCGTTTGGTGCCAGGAGGAGCCAATCAACATGGGTGCATGGTCTTACATTTCGCCACGTCTTGAGGCTGCCGTTGGAAGTAAAATCCGCTACGCTGGCAGAGGATCTGCTTCCAGTCCTGCAGCTGGATCCAAGGCCATGCATTACCGTGAGCAAAAGGCACTCGTTGCCCAAGCTTTTTTAGTCTAACATTATTTTCTGTAATTTTACCAAGCTTCATACATGTCACTCGACGTTAAAGTTCCCGCCGCTGGCGAATCTATCACTTCTGCCAATGTTGCCAAGTGGCACAAGAAAAATGGCGAATCGGTTATCAAAGGTGAAATCTTGGTAACTCTTGAAACCGATAAGGTTTCTAACGAACTCGAAGCCGCATCAGATGGCGTTCTAGAAATTCTCATCGGCGAAGGTGAGGAAGTCACCATCGGCACGGTGATCGCACGAATTTCAGGTGAAAGTGCCGCTGCCGCCGCCGCTGCGCCTGTCCCTGTCCTTACCCCAGTGGCTGTTGATACTGGTGGCATCGTCGAGCTGAGGGTGCCTTCCGCTGGCGAATCGATCACCTCGGCGAATGTTGCGAAATGGCGCAAAAAAGACGGCGAACAAGTGGTGATGGGCGAGGTGCTGGTTACGCTGGAAACGGACAAGGTGTCTAACGAACTCGAAGCCGCAGCATCAGGAAGATTGAAAATTATTACCCCCGAGGGCGAGGAGGTTTCGATCGGCACGGTGATCGCCACCATAGATACCAGCGTCACTGGCAATGCCGCACCTGCAGCAATCATGCCCACCCCAGCGGTGGTCTCTACACCGGTGCCACCTGTGGCAGCTCCATCCATAGCTCAACCGGCTCCGGCTTCAGTCAAACCTGATTTCTCGGTGCCAGCATCTCCCGTTGAGCGAGTTTCAGCAGTCGCTATCTCTGATGGCCGCACCACGCGCAAAAAAATGTCGATGCTCCGGCGTAAGATCGCCACACATTTAGTCAACGCGCAACAAACGGCAGCGATTCTAACAACATTCAACGAGGTGGACATGAGCGCCGTGATGGATCTCCGCAAGGATGTGCAGGAGGGCTTCATGAAAAAGCACGGTGTGAAACTTGGTTTCATGTCTTTCTTCGTGAAAGCTGTCACCCAAGCACTCAAGGACGTGCCGTCTGTCAATGGTCGGATTGATGGCTCGGACATCATCGAAAATCATTTCTATGATATCGGCGTTGCCATCGGCACTGACAAGGGTCTGATGGTTCCAGTGCTGCGTGATACTGATCAAAAATCTTTCGCACAAATTGAAAAAGATATCCTCGATTACGCGAAAAAAGCCAAGGACGGTAAAATCACCTTGGATGATCTTACCGGTGGCGTTTTCTCTATCTCTAACGGTGGTACCTACGGCTCACTTCTAAGCACTCCGATTCTCAATCCTCCGCAAAGTGGAATTCTCGGCATGCATACCATCCAACAACGCCCGGTCGCTCTGAATGGCCAAGTGGTGATCCGTCCGATGATGTACCTAGCACTCAGCTACGACCACCGCCTCGTCGATGGCAAGGAGGCTGTCACTTTCCTCATCCGAATCAAAGACTGCTTGGAAAATCCAGCGAGGCTTTTGTTAGAGATCTGAGAATTTACCTACCTGAATTGCGGGATGCCTTTGGTCTCTACCGTTTCAGATAACTTCGGAACCAAAGTAGGGGACTAGGACATCTGGGATGCGGATCGAGCCATCAAGTTGCTGGCATTGTTCGAGCAGAGCGACGTAAAGTCGCGGCAAGGCGGTGCCAGATCCGTTAAGCGTGTAGGGAAAACGGTTCTTACCCTCGTGATCCTTGAAACGGAGTTTCATGCGACGTGCTTGGTAGTCGCCGAAGCATGAGCAACTCGAAACCTCGAGATATTTTCCATGACCCGGCGCCCACACTTCGATGTCATATGTCTTGGCAGAGGAAAAACCGATGTCGCCCGTGCAGAGTTCGATGGTGCGGTAGTGGAGCCCGAGTTTTTGCAGGATGGATTCGGCGTGTGCGGTGAGTTGCTCGAGTACCTCGAAGCCTTGATCGGGGTGGACGATTTGCACCAATTCGACTTTGTCAAATTGATGCATGCGAATGATGCCCTTGTTGTCGCGGCCGGCGGATCCAGCCTCGCGACGAAAACACGGGGTGTAGGCGACCATTTTGATGGGTAAATCTGATTCAGTTAGAATAGTGTCGCGGTAGAGATTCGTGACGGGCACCTCGGCGGTTGGGGCGAGGAACAGATTATTGACCCCAGCCTCGTCGGCGTCAGTGCCATACATATCGTCCTCGAATTTAGGTAGCTGCCCTGTCCCTTCCATGCACTCGCGCTTGACGAGGTGAGGGACATTGACTTCTTCATAGCCATTAGACGCTTGCGTATCTAACAAAAAATTAATCAGAGCGCGTTCAAGCTTTGCACCTTTTCCTCGGTAGACCACGAAGCCGGATCCGGCGGTGCGGATGCCGTCATCCCAGTTAATCAAGCCGTGCTTGAGGGCGAGTTCGACGTGGTCTTTTGGTTCGTGAAGGCTCGGCTTCGCTCCCCACTCACGGACGACAGGGTTTGCCGCTTCGTCACGGCCGACAGGGCAGGCATCATGGGTAAGATTTGGGATATTCAACAACAACTCAGACTGACGGGCCGATGAAATGTCAGCTTCGGCATCGAGGCTGGCGATCTGTTCGTTGATCGCTCGGACTTCTGCCTCGATAGGGGAGGTGTCCTCGCCCTTACCCTTAAGCATGCCGATGTCTTTGGAAATCCGTTTTCTGGAGGCTTGGAGTTCTTGCTTGGCAGTTTCGGCCGCGCGGCGGGATTCATCGCAGGCGAGTACATCGTCGACAAGTTTCCAGTGATCTCCGCCCCTAACTTTGAGGCGATCTTGGACGGCGGTTGGATTGTCGCGAATGACGCGGATGTCTAGCATGGCGACGCGACTCTCACGGGCTGAGGGTGCAGAATCAACGGGAATTTTCAACAATCTCGGGAATCTTGATGGAAGGTTACCCGCTAGGTGAGATCGAATTGTAAGATGAACGCTCGTGATGAGTGAGATGCCTTCAAAAATTCCGTTTTAAAGAAGGGTATCGTTCGTGTGTATGATTATGGTTGGTGTCTGGTTAGATTTTGACAGATCCATTTTCCAACCGTGGCCGAGAACCAATAAGCCTCGTCTCAGGGCCATGGAGGAGGTGGCGAATTGGAGCCGCCGTGCTACGGAACCATATGGCCGGTGGTTTGGGGGGCGGGAGTTAATCACTCCTGCCTACCCGATTCTGCCCTACTCGATTTGACTAGCCGTGGATTCTGAGCTTGGCGACTCCGAAGTTCTGCGAAAAGAGAGTCGAGACTACCACCGTGCTCGACCATAATTTCCCGCTTTGTCCGCCAAACTTCTTGAATCACCGGATCTGCCTGCTGAATAGGTTGCTCAATTATCTTCATCTCTTAAAAGTTCTTCTGGGGTGCACAATACAGGTAAACGCTCGCCAAAGGAAGCAACTTCTTCGCGGAGTGCAGCTTGAATATGGGGATTGGCGATGTGCTTAAAGTTCCAAGTTACAAGGAAGTCCATTCCATGAACGCTTGCTGTCGCGATGTGAATCGCATCGGATGCCACGTTCGCGGGAATGAGTCCAGCAGAGAGGAGTCTCTTGGTCAATTCCTCGACTCGCGAGGTAATCTCTAGTACCGAAACGATACTCAGGAGTTCGAGACGCTTCGCAGCTACATCGGTGTCCCCACGCGAAGCTTCATTAATTGTCTCTTGCGATGTGAACAGCTCGAAACCAGAACAACCGCTGTCCCACCATATCTTGGTATGGGTTTGACGCGTTAACTGAACGACATCCCGTGCTGGCCGCGACGTGTAATAGCTGGGAATTGTTGTTTCAATGTAGGCTGTTGCCATGGAATATTTCTTTGGAGAACGTCAAAAGTAGTGGCCCGACTGCCAATGAGCAGCGACGGTACCGAAATTGAAACGCTAAAGGGCGGCTGCTCTCCCACGCTTTGTTCGGCTTCGTTGAACAAAGCTAAAAGCTGCACCTGCTGCTAAGAGTGAGATTGTTCCTACCTCGGGAATCTGCTGAAGCGTGCCAACTATGATCCCCCCGCTGTCAGCCGTCGCGCTGGAAGAAACCACGAGTGATCCTCCAAAATTTGATACCTTCGCCCATCCGAAGGTATCCCCATCTTCTGCGGCACCTGTTGTATATGGTCTCCAATATTTTGTCCAATATGCTAAATACGTGCTCTGACGGGGCAGCAGAGTCAGACTGAAAGTTGGACTATTAGAATTTACGATTTGCGCGGTGAAATCGGTGCCAATGGGGAGCATTAATAGTTTGTTATACGCGGAAATGGGCTGATATTCAAACTTGAATTCATTTGGGGCACTGTTGATAACCTCAACCAAAATGAATCCAGAGATGAGGGTGAATGTCCGAGTTGGATAGTAAAGGCCGCCTGTTCCACTTGCGTAACCAATGATCGCGTCATTCTGTATTACAGCGGCATGGATCGTTGAGAGAGATGCTAGGATTGTTAGTGCAAATGCAGCTTTCATAATTTTGGTATTTTGGTATTTACGGCACAACAGTGTTATTAACTGACGGTTGGGTTTGGTCGGTGATCACGGTCAAAATCGACTCAGAAGTACGGGTTTCAGCATTCTCGTTCATAACGGTTTTTTTCTATCACCGTCATGATGGCGAGCCAAGCGTTTAAATGGAGGTATGGAATGTTTGGCGGCTCATAGATGGTCTAATGGACTGTGCGCACCTGCTCCCGGGTGCTTCATGACGTGGAGGTAGATCATCGTGGTGGAGACATCGGCATGGCCCAGCAGGCTCTGGACGGTGCGGATGTCGGTTCCGGATTCGAGCAGATGGGTGGCTAAGGAGTGCCTGAGAGTGTGTGAGGTGATACGCTTAGGGATGGCAGTTTTTCGGACAGCGTCGCGGATCTGGCGGGCCATGGAGTCGTCGTGGAGGTGGTGGCGTGCAACCCTGCCGCTGCGCGGCTGCGGGCAGAGGGTAGGCGGAGGGGAATACGTATTGCCAGCCCCACTCGCGGCTTGCATTTGGCCATTTCCGCAGCAGGGCTTCCGGCATGTGGACGTCGCCCGCGCCGACGACGAGGTCTTGGAGGTGCTGTTCGAGGGCTCTTGGTAAGGTGACGATGCGGTGCCTGCCGCCCTTGCCAGCGTGGACGGCGATGGTGCCTTGGCCGAAATCCAGATCCTTGACGCTTAGGCTAGTGGCTTCCATGAGCCGGAGGCCGCTGCCATACATGACTTGGGCGATCAATTTCCACGGATCGTCCAAGCGGGCGAAGACGGAACGGACTTCCTCGCGGGTCATGACGACAGATGGACGGCGTTGGTCACGGGCCGGGGTCATCCACTCAAGTGTGAACTCCTCGATGCCAAAAACATTTTTCATGAGAAAAACCATGTCGTTGAGCGCCTGTATCTGGGTAGCCGGAGCAACTTCGCTCAAAGGCGAGGAAGTCGAGGTAAGCGGTAATGGCGGGTGGACCAGCGTTGCGTGGCGACTGGCCGAGTTTTTGGTGGCAGAAACGGGTATGGCGGGAGTTCCAGTGAACGTAGGTTTCTTCTGTGGCCATGGCCATGTTGTTTAGGCGGATGGTGCGGAGGAGGTCATCGATGATTTGTTTGAGCTCAACTTCTGCATCGAACGACTGGTCTGGAGAAGCAGAGCGCATCTCTGGTAGCGCAGTCCGCACTGGAATCGCTTCACGCGCGAGCGTCCGGTGATCAGCGACCAAAGATCTGGCGTGATCCGAGAGGCTCTGCCAATTGATGGAGGATGTCCATGGGGTGGAAAGGACATCGCAGGCCAGAATCCGGGCAGCATCCACGGCTTGGCGTAATTGCCAATCAGCCAAGTGCGCGGAACGACCGAGGGCCTCGAAATAGGACTGGGTGCGTTCGGCGG
>VFJU01000099.1 GCA_009885905.1 Verrucomicrobiota bacterium | reverse complement strand
GTACGATGTCATCGCGCATCTCAAACCCGGCAGTCGCAACATCATCGCCGTCGAGGGCACCAATCACAAGGGGCAAGCGGGACTTGCCATGCGTCTGGGAGTGAGGCTCGAGGATGGTAAAAAACTTTATATTGTTTCTGATGGTTTCTGGCGCTGCAGCAATGTGGCGGGATCCGACTGGCAAAAATTGGATTTCCCCGCGGACTCATGGGCCAAGGCGGTCGTGGTTGCGAAGATGGGCGAGGCCCCATGGGGAACTGTGATTCCGCCAGAAACGGAATGATCTTGGTGGCGGGTCGGTTTCGCCACGCGAGCATTTAAAATTCGCGCTTGAGCAAATTCGTCGCCACCTCTCGCAAACGCTCCGCCGATTTTCCCAGCGGATTCAGCGCATCCATCGCAACCGCCGTGAGTCTTACCGCCTCTTTGCGGGAGGCTTCTAGCCCGATGATGGCTGGGTAGGTGGATTTTTCAACAGCTTGATCCTTACCCGCTGTTTTTCCTAACACCTCGGTGCTTTGAGTAACATCGAGAATGTCGTCGATGACTTGGAATGCAAGACCCAGAGCGTGGCCGAAAAGTGTTAGTGCTTCCAGTTTCGCAGGGGAGGCGTTGGCGGTCATCGCGCCGAGTCGTAACGAGGTCATGAGCAGCGCGGCGGTCTTCGCCTCATGGATGCGGACGAGATCGCGCTTGGTGAGTTTCTTGCCTTCTCCCTCGAGATCCATCACTTGTCCGCCGATGAGCTTTCTACTGCCACCTGTCACCGCCAACTCGGTGATATAATCGCGGGTGTTGTAGCGCTTTGTCGCGACCGTTTGACCGATGACGATGAAGGCTTCGGTGAGCAGGGCATCGCCACAGAGTATCGCCATACCCTCGCCGTATACTTTGTGACAAGTCGGTCGTCCACGCCGCAGGTCGTCGTCGTCCATCGCAGGTAAGTCGTCATGAACTAACGAATAAGTGTGCATCAACTCGACGGCGCAAGCTGGCGGGAGAGCACGTGAGAATTCTCCACCGCATGCCTCAGCCGCTGCCAAACAAAGCACGGGTCGTAACCGTTTGCCACCGGCGAAGACGCTGTAGCGCATCGCTGCGTGGATCGTCGCCGGCCGTTCCTTTGCTTTGGGTAAGAACGCATCTAACGCAGCATCTACATCCTTCGCACGGGTGGTGAGGTAGGTTTTAAGATTCATATTGTTAGGTATTCAGTGGAGAATGTTGTATCCACGATTCCCGCTTCTCAAAGGAGCCTCAGAGGATTTCCGCGATTTGCACTGCATTGAGTGCGGCGCCTTTACGGACTTGGTCGCCCACCACCCACAGGTCGAGTGCGTTGGCAAAAACAAGGTTTTTACGAATCCGACCTACGAGGCAATCATCCTTGCCGGTAGTGTCGAGTGGGACAGGAAAAGATTTGTTAGAAATATCGTCGATGACCTGAATGCCAGTTCTGTTAGCATAAGCCGCACGTGCTGCGTCTGCATCTATTGGCCGGTCAAATTCCGCTGTAATGGAAACCGAATGTGACCGATAGACTGGTACTCGAACGCAGGTGCATGATACCCGTAGGTCTGGCAGGTTCATGATTTTTCTGCCTTCGTGAAGCATCTTGAGTTCTTCCTTGGTGTAGCCATTCTCAGTGAATGCATCCACTTGCGGAATCACGTTGAAGGCGATCTGGCGGGGATAAACCTTCAAGGTCACGGGTTCTCCAGCGCTGATTGCCTTCATTTGATCTTCCAGCTCGACGATCCCCTGCGCGCCGGAGCCGGACACGGCCTGATAGGTCGAGGCAATGATCGACCGCAAGCCGAACGCGTGATGCAGAGGTGCTAGCGCCATCAGTGAGATGATCGTGGTGCAGTTAGGATTGGCGATGATGCCGCGTGGACGAATTTTTACGGCTTCGGGATTGATTTCTGGCACCACCAGTGGCACGTCGGTTTCCATGCGGAAGGCGGAGGAATTGTCGATGACCACCGCACCCGCGGCTGCGGCGGATGGACCATACTCTAAAGAAATCCCGCCACCCGCGCTGAAAAGTGCGATGTCCACGCCGACAAACGAGTCATGCGTCAGTTCTTCTACCGCAATTTCATTGCCACGAAATAACATCGTTTTACCCGCAGAGCGTGCTGAGGCTAACAGTTTTAGCTTGCTAAGCGGGAAATTTCGCTGCTCGAGACAGAGCAACATTTCGACGCCTACGGCACCCGTCGCTCCGACGATCGCTACATGGGGATGGTTCATTTTGATGAAGGCGGCACCGTTTTATTGCCGGGGCGCGGAGCATACCGATATCTGTTGCGCTGGCAATTGATTCGTTTCTAAGGCGACGGAAACGATGCCATGGGGATGGGTGAACGCGGAAATTTGTATGCAAATTCATCTGGGGCTTTGCATTTGCGACACGCCGTCGCAAATTCGAAACGTAATGATTACGCCGCTACTCTACGAGTCCCACTGCCACACCCCGTTGTGCAAACACGCATTTGGTGAGCCGGATGAATACGCTGCGGTGGCCCTGGCGCGCGGGTTCAAGGGGATCACTTTCACCTGTCATTGCCCGCTTCCCGATGGATTTTCAGCCAGTGTTCGGATGGCTCCCGAAGAATACGACGACTACGTGGCGATGATCGCCGCGACTCGCGAAGCATTCGCGGGTCGCTTGGATGTCCGGCTTGGCTTGGAGAGCGATTTCTACCCAGGGGTTGAACCGTGGTTAGAAAAACTTCATGCCCGCGCTCCATTAAGCCACGTGTTAGGATCGATCCACTATCAAGTGGCAGATTACCGAAAATTATTCTACACTGGAGATTTCTTAAGCTATCAGAAAATTTACTTCGAGCATCTCGCGCTTTCTGCAGAGAGTGGGCTTTTTGACACGCTTGCACATCCGGATTTAATTAAAAATGAGTCTCCGTTAGAATGGGATTTTGAAAAGATCAGGCCGCAACTCGCGCGCACGCTCGATCGCATCGCGGCGACGGGTGTGGCCATGGAACTCAACACCAGTGGCGTGCAAAAATCACTGCCCGAAATGAATCCTTCTTCGAGTCAGTTAGTGATGATGCGGGAGCGCGGGATTCCGGTGGTCATCGGCGCTGATGCCCATGTTCCAGAGCGCGTGGG
>VFJU01000315.1 GCA_009885905.1 Verrucomicrobiota bacterium | reverse complement strand
CTGTTGTTGTGGTAAAAGGGTATAACTACACCAAGTGGCTGCTGGATTGCGTGGAGAACTTCCCGAAAAGCCAGCGCTTCATTCTGGGTCAGCGGTTCACCGAGCAGGCGATGGATGCAACGGATGCGATGGATTGCCAGTGAAAGCCTCCTATGCCCACGAGAAAACCGAAATCACCCCCCAGTTCCTCAGACTTCTAGTCTAGTCACCCTCCCTTCCGACGACTTTCACGCAAAAGCAACCCAAGCATTTCGTGCAAATGAGAGAGAGCAAGAATATTCTGATTATTTCTGTCTCTTATAATTTACGAGGATCATCTGGCGAAACGAGAATCGACAGTCGGTTCAATTCACTTGCTCCATGGGGGGCGGATCGTCACGTTGTTTCCGATAGAATAGGCCTGTTCAACCGGAGCGACAATGTAGGTATGTTCCGGTTGAAGGTCTGAAATCGCCTGATGGAAGCCTCGAGTGACATCTGGGGCAGACGATGCCTTGAACTCGAATGCGAGGCGGCGGTGACCTTTTTCGAGGATGAGGTCGAGTTCCACACCGGTAGAGGTGCGGTAGTGACTTGCGACCCATCCTGGATATTGATCGAGGATTTGTTCCAGTGCAAATCCTTCCCATGATGCGCCAAAAATCGGGTGCCCGCGAAGATCGGATTCCGTTTCCAGCCCCAGCAGTGTGTGGAGAATGCCGCTGTCTCGCAGATAAACCTTGGGGCTTTTCACCAATCGCTTTTTTAAATTTGGAAGTAAAGGTGGCAAACTTCGAACCATGTAAGTCTGTGAGAGCATGTCAAGATGGTGGCCGACGGTAACTGGAGTGACCCCGAGTGACTGGCCGAGCTGGCTTCTATTGAGAAGTTGACCATGGTGGTGAGCGAGCATTTGCCACAAGCGGTGAAGAGATTCGGCAGGAACCCGGAAGCCGAGTTGAGGAATGTCCCGTTCAAGAAAAGTGCGAATGAACTCCTCGCGCCAACGGCAGGAAACCTTGTCGCTAGGAGCCAGCAGACTGTCGGGAAAGCCGCCTCGCACCCAAAGCTGGGAAATGCGCTCCGCTCCTACTTCCGAAAGACGGAACGGTGTGAGTTCAACGTGAGCGACGCGACCGGCGAGGGATTCGCCAGATTGGCGAAGTAGCAGTGGTGACGCTGAACCTAACAGCAAAAAGCGACCTGTAGTGCGTTGGCGGTCGATGATGCCCCGAAGCTGTAGAAATAAATCAGGACCGCGTTGAACCTCGTCCAAGATGACCAGATGGTCGGAGAGCGTATCGAGAAAAGCGTTTGGATCCGTGAGTTTGCGCCGGTCCGTCGCGCTTTCGAGATCGAGGTAGAGAGTCGGTTTTTCGAGAGATCCGGCGATCTTTCTGGCCAATGTCGTCTTCCCGCACTGTCTCGGCCCGGTGAGAACTACGGCTGGGAAATGAGCCAGGCACTCGTTTAGCTCAAGGGTTGCACCGCGCTCGAAAGGTCTCATATCGATAGTCTGTCTAAACATTTGCAATCTTCCAAGCGATTTGTGAGGAGTTCCAAATTTCGCATGCCAACGGTCCCGGCGGCTTGAAAATGGCGGTGAAAATGGCGCCACTTGACGTGCGACAAAAGACGTCGGTGACTGGCATGGATGCGATGGCTTTGCCAGTGAAAGCCTTCTACCCCCATGAGAAAGCCGAAATCACCCCCCAGTTCCTCAGACTTCTAGTCCATTCACTCTCCCTTCCGACGACTTTCACGCAAAAGCAATCCTGGCGTTTCGTGCAAATAAGAGAGAGCAAGAATATTTTGATTATTTCTGTCTCTTATGATTTTCCTGTCTCTTGTAATTTTACTCGCCCAACTCCTCGACCTCAACCAACAAGTCGCCGCCCGCCTCACCGCCGGCCACCCCGTCACCGCCCCCGGCCTGCCCCTGCCTCCAGAGAAACGCGCCGCCTACATCACAGACGACTGCATTCAGCCACCGGCAGTTTAAGATGATCCGGAACTCAGGCTTTGATTCTTTTCGCAAGTAAACCTCCTGCAACGATCAGGCATCCCGCTGCGAGCAACCATAGCCAAGGAGTCTGGTCCGCTTGTCGTCTTGTTGCCTCAGATTCAGTAGGCCTCTGCTTCTTCGGTTGCCTCACCTCCTCCACCATTGCGACTTGGCGTGACTTCGGACCATCGTCTGGAGGATTGACCATCGCGATGGTCTCCCATGAGCCATCCGGTTTGAAGCGGTATTCGACCTTTTGCCCGACGAAGGAAAAAGGAATATTACCTGCTTTTACTTGTCTATACCAGGCACGTTGTTTTGCCGCCGCCTCTTTCCAACTGGCATATCCTGGGCGGGCCTTGACCGGAGCATCTCTCAGGCCAATCTCAGATAGTGCCATACAGGCTAGCGAAGAGTTCTCCGGCAAGGAGAGGGGGCCGGGCGGCAGATCCCTTTCATCGTCCAGATAGTGGCCAAGGACTTTAATGGTCTCAGGGCTAGGTAAGTGTCGTAACGTTTCGTCGATCAATATCTGCCTTTGAGCGTCATAGCTCGATTGCGCTTCTCGGCTGAATTTTTGAGCCTCTTCCCTCCAAAGCTCAACCTCGTCTGCAACGTATTCGGAGTGGCCGGGAATGGTGAGCAACTCGGTTTGAATATCCCGAAAAACAACAGCCACTCTATCAATACGCTCAGGGTCACTCATTCGGTGTCCCATGTTTCTTAGTCCTCGCAATAGTTTTTGAATCCGGTCGTCCTGCGGAAGCTTTCTAGCATTGGCAAGCCTTTCTTCCCACAGTGCGACCTGTTCAGCTTCTCTTTGATAGTCCACCTCAGTTTTCGCCTCGCAATGTGCGGAAACTGATATCCAAACCATCGTCACTATCAACAATTGATTTGTCATTTAATTGTCTCCGTTGGGTCGATTGGACAGCCACGTTTCAGCCTTGTCCCACTCTTTCTTGACAATGAGCCGGGCACTCGGGAGACGAACATCGCCGCTGGCCATCAAACGCCTGCGGCGGTCAGTCCCGACCAATGGAGCAACTCCGCCACCTTGATCGGGGTGTCCGTCACCGATGATTCGATGCCCCAGCTCATGCATCATTGTATCAATATAAATCGTGGGTGCGATGGTTTGAAGATTGCTCAAATCGGATGGCGT
>VFJU01000063.1 GCA_009885905.1 Verrucomicrobiota bacterium | reverse complement strand
TTCAGTCCAGTCGAAGTATAGAAATCCATCGAGTTTGCCGATTTTTTTTCGGATACGGAATACTCCATTCAATCCGGAGCGACCGATGAATGTCTCGTCTGTAGTCATTTCCACGAGCTTGCTTTTCTTGAGCTTGCTCAGCACCGATTCGCGATTATCCCTGAATGTTAGATCGTCAAAAAATGCTGAGGAATCTTTGGGCGAGGTGGTCGCCGATTCGTTAGATTTGAGCCAGCGGATTTCATTCTCGTGCAACTGGTTGAGGGGAATAGTGATTTCTTTACCATCTGATTTACGAATGACGACGTTGGCGGCGTCTGACTTGATGAATTCACCCTGCACCGAATGAGTTCCCTCAACATTTTTCCAAGGTCGGATTTCAGCTAGAAGAGCTGGCGCGGTGGTAATAAATAAAAAGCAGACTAGGTGATTGAAAGCATTCATTTAGCACAAAATTTAAATCAGAAAATTTACAGGGGTCATTCTCTGATGAATCGTTAGAACATCAATGTCCCTGTGGCTTTTGCCGTGGTTCCCATTCTTTTCTGGAGCGCGAACGCACGGACAGGACGACCGGAATTCCTGGCGCAGGGTGCGCGGCGCGGTAGCGGTTGACGATGTAAGATTCGTAACTGTTCGCCATCAGGCGCTTGTCATTCACGAAGAGGACGATGGTCGGCACCGGGATGACGCTGTATTTTTCCTCTACGGCGGCCGTCGCGTAGTAGAGCTTGAGACGTTTGTTGAGCTTCTTGTCGATCGGTGGTGGCGTAGCCTCGAAAGCACCTTGCAGGATGCGGTTAAGTTGGCCGGTGCCGGGGATATTTTGTGCACCTTTTTTAATTTTAAGGGACTCCTTGAGCACGTGATCCACCGACCCGCCAGTCTTGGCCGAGCAGGCAACGAAGGGTGCGTAGTGAAGGAAAAATAACTCCTTGCGAACGTGCTCGGTCGCTTCTTCTAACCGTGCGGTGCGATTGGCACCGGGGTGAAATAAGTCAAACTTGTTAAGCACGATCAAACAGGGTTTTTTCTCCTCCATGATCAACTGGGCGATCTTTCGATCCATTGAGGTGATGCCGGCCGCTAGATCGACGACAAGCACACAGAGATCGGCACGGCGAACGGCTTTCTCCGTGCGCATCGCGGAGAAGACCTCCACTGAGTTATCTCGTTTCGCTCGTGGGCGCAGGCCGGCGGTGTCGATGAGGGTGAAATTCTCGCCTTCGAAAGTGTAGGGAAGATCCACGGCGTCTCGGGTGGTGCCGGCGATTTCTGACACGATCGTTCGCTCGTCTTTGAGGATTGCATTGACTAATGATGACTTGCCAGCGTTCGGCTTGCCGACGATTGCTAGCTTGATGCCGACTGCTTCGGCGACCTCGGCCTCGGCTTCTGTTTCCGAGACGAGTGGGGCGATGACTGCATCGATTTCATCGCAGAGGTTTCCGAAATTCCGTCCATGCTCTGCGGAGACGAAGACACTGTTGCCCAGACCGAGGCGGGTGAAATCCGAGTGCGAATTCTCGTGTTTATCGTCGTCCACTTTGTTGATGACAAGGAGTACGGGTGGTTTGGCTTTACGGAGTTTTTGTGCGAGTGCTTGATCGACTGCTGTTAGTCCGGCGTGTGCATCCACTACGAATAAAATTAAATCCGCGGTTTGCATGGCGATGTCCGCCTCGATGGAGACCTGCTCGTCGAATCCATCTTCAATTCCTCCGCCGATGCCTCCGGTGTCGATAAGAGTGCAGGCGACTTGGGTGGCCTTGGACGGCGCGGCGATGCGGTCACGGGTAACGCCAGGTTGGTCGTGGACAATGGCGATCTTCCGCCCGGCGAGGCGGTTAAAGAGGGCGGACTTGCCCACATTGGGACGTCCGACGATGGCAACAGTGGGCATAGGAAAGGGATGTAGGCTGGAAACGAAACAAAGGCAAGGTCGGAGGCTTTTTTCCGAGTAAGGGGGCTGAAAAGTGTTTCGCGGATTTTCGGAGGTTATGCAAGGGGTGTTGCCAAGAGTAGAATGTCGACGATGTCTGTCGTGCTTTTATTTCGTTACTGCCGACCGGTCTTGTTGTTTTTGCTGTTTTGCCTGCAGGGTTCGCCGACTGGACTAAGCTGACGGCGCAAACTCTTACTCAACCATCAGACTAAATGATGGATTGCCTATGCTGGGATCAGGAGGCGAAGCGGTGCGAATCGATCCGATGAACTCGGAAGTTGCAGAAACTAACTCAAGATTGCGTAAGGTGACGCGTTGCAGAATTCGATCAAAGGGCTGACTTTACGCTTCGGCACTGGCGGTGCGCATGGGACGCCTATCCTCTCCATGAGTATTCCTAACGGATGACCGCGGGCTTGCTCTCACCACGCTTGGCAGGATTGGTGTTGAGCCAGCTTTTTTCTTTCATCCAGACTTCAGGGGAAACCCAGTCAAAAATCACATTGTCCGTTTGGTCAACAATACGGACGAGGCAACCTTTGAGTTGGTCTTTGTATCGGTCGCCATAGCCGTCGTAATCGACAATATCAATTTGAACGGGCGTGGTGATGATTTCTAGTGTGTGGTTGAAGGCTAGGTTCGTGTCCAAACTTGAGAAGCCTTCCAGCATTTTTAAGGAGGTCTGTTCACCGCTGGCCGAATAGGAGCCATCAGCCGAGTTGCTGTGGAAGACGCGGTATTTGACCGTCAGATTGGAAACCGGGTCTTGTGAGTTGTTGGTGACCGAGATCACATAAGACCACAGGTCATTTGTGACTCGCTTGTAGCCCACGTTGACGGAGTTGCCCTCCATCTTCTTTTTCGAAGTGGCCACTTTGAAATTGTAATTCGTCTTTGCGGGATTCATGACCATCCAATTTTTAATGTAGGCCTCGTCTTCGACACTGAAGATCGACGGATTTACCTCGAATTCCTTACCATCGGACCGCTTGAGTTTCACTTTGTCTCCCTTGTGTGAGACCAACTCCGCTTCAATCACCGTGCCGTTGTCATTGGTGAAGGGGCGTATTTCTGCATTCACCATTGAGGCAGTCGCAAAAGCAAGAAACGCCGCAAAGGCTAGCCATGTAGTATTTCGAAAGTGAATTATTTTCACTATGTTAGCCTATTGGACTTAGGCAACGAGGCAATGAAATAATTGGGTTCAAAAATCGACACCGCTTTAAGGTGTTAGAATAGGGCCGTTGCTCAGCAATATCATAAGGGAACTTCTATAAACTCATCATATGCTAAAAAAATTCAGAGTATGGCATGAATTTCGCTGATACCCAAGAGTCCAGATTAATTTGTGACAACCTATCCATTACACGAAAAAAGCTAAACCATGAAAAACAAACACAGCCTTAAATTGATTAACCTATCGTTGGTTGCGGTCGCCATGACAGCCGGCTCCGCTCTTGCGGGTACGGAAGTTGCTCCAGCAGCACCAGCTCCAGTCGCAGAAGATGTCATCTCTGCAAGTCTCAGTCTTTCTGGGAATTCACACTTTATCTCCTATGGTAAAGACGTGTGGGCTGATGGTTCTTCCATGTCGAGCCTCGAATTCAATCCGATGTTAGAATTTGCATTCAAACTTCCGGAAAATTTCACCCTAACACTCGGTACTTGGTGGGATGTAACAGCCAAAGGTGACCAAATTCCCGGTTATCCTGGTCTTGGTGCAGACATCTACGAGATCGATCTTTGGTCCGGTCTCAGCTACACTTATGACAAATTCACCATCGGTGCGACATACCAAGCGTGGTGCTACGGTGACAACGTCGAAAACATCGTAGATATTAAGTTGGCATACGATTGTCTTCTCTCCCCGTCTCTTGTTTTCCACAATCGGGTTTCCGAAGGTGCATCAGGAGGCGACACGGGAACCGTTGCAGTTCTGGGGCTTTCCCATACGATCGAAGCTGGACCGCTATCGATATCATTCCCAGTTAACTTCGC
>VFJU01000336.1 GCA_009885905.1 Verrucomicrobiota bacterium | reverse complement strand
ACTATTTTCAGCGCGCCCTCCGGATCACACCGGATTTTCCCCAAGCCTCCAAAGAACTCGAGCGTATCCGACGGCGCAATTTTTCCCCAGCACAAGCGACGAAATAAGACCGTCTGCACTGATTTTCTAACTATAAATATGGACGCACCTTAGAAGTCATAAGTTGGCATCGTCGTCGAGCCCATGGCCTGACGCCCGCAGGCGACCCTAACATCCTTATCCGTCAAAATCGCACTGAATCTTGCTTGCGGTTTGACGTGGTTGTGGGAATTGGGTTGTCGCGGAGCGAATGAATGTGAAGATTCGGTGGAGAACCCCAATCTGCATGACTGTCATTCGTATTCTATTTCTTGGCGACGTCGTCGGTGAACCTGGTCGTAAGGCAGTCATCGAACAGTTGCCGCTGCTTAAACAATCGGAGGGACTGGATTTTTGTATCGTGAACGGTGAAAATTCAGCTGGCGGAAAGGGGATCACGCCACGAATCGCGATCGATTTGCTTCGAGCGGGTGCGGCGGTGATCACAACAGGCGACCACGTTTGGGATCAGCAGGAGATTGTGGACTATTTCCCTACCGAGCCAAGATTGCTGCGTCCGCTAAATTATCCAGAAGGAACGCCGGGGGCCGGCAGTGTCGTTTTGGAGACCGCGAAGGGTAAAATCGGCGTGATCCAAGCGCAGGGACGGTCATTCATCCAACCTCCTCTCGATAATCCCTACCTGGCGGTAGAAAAGGAAGTCAAGCGACTGAGAGCTGCCGGGGTCTTCACGCTCGTCCTAGATTTCCACGCGGAAACAACCAGCGAAAAAATCGCGATGGGTCGGATGCTGGATGGCAAGGTCTCGCTGGTGGTAGGGACTCACACGCACGTTCAGACTGCGGACGAGCGGATTTTCCCGGGTGGCACCGGCTATCTCACCGATGCCGGCATGTGCGGCCCAGATGAGTCGGTGCTTGGAAGGAGCGTCGAATCTGTGGTGTGGCGGTTTAAATCTGGTCTACCCACCCGTTTTCCTATCGCAAAAGGACCAGTCAGGCTCTGCGGCGTGGTGGTGGACGTGGATGCAGAAACGGGTAACTGCCTTGAAATCAAGCGTCTATCGATCTTGCTGCCAGATTCTGCGGCGTCCGCTACCTCGCCGTCTTCGTAAGTTTCACGGAGACATCGGGTGCCGAAAGATTCAGCCAAATCCTTCAATCGGCGAATAATTTGATGAAAAAGTCGTTTGGAAGAACGCCAAGTCGCCGCAATTTAACGCCCAAGACGACCGCCGCCTCACGCGATGAACCAAGCTAACTTTACAAATGGTTGATGCGGCCGCATCAACCATTTGTATGCGGAATGCGTCGTTCGGGTTGAACGTGAGGCGGGTGAACGGCGGAATCGAACAATAGTAATAATTGGAATAGTTCTTGATATCGGCTGAGCCAATCGTATTTTGAGGTTACCATGGTCAGCACTACATCAGAAGTTTCGGCCGAAATCGAGATCCCTGAGGAAATTTCGGGCTTGCGAATGACGCGTCAGCGTCAGGAAGTTTATCGAATCTTGCAGTCGGAGCGGAATCACCCGACCGCGAATGATGTTTTCATGCGGGTGAAAGACCGCTTACCAAATATTTCGTTGGCGACGGTTTACAACTGTCTCGAGGCGCTCGTGCAGCACGGAATCATCCGCCAAGTGAATTTCGAACGGGAGTCGTCTCGCTATTGCCCGAACCTCAGTGAGCACGGCCATTTCCACGATGAAGTGACCGGCATCATTCACGACGTGGACTTCAAGTCAGGTGTCAATCTAGCAGATATGCTCAGCCTTCCTCCCGGTGCGGTCATCGACGACATCGAAATCACGCTCCGTGGCAAAATCGCCATTTCTTAATTTATTCCCAGAACACAACATTTTCTAACATGAGCCTGCATATCCAAGACCTCCACGCCACTCTCGAAGATGGCACCGAAATCCTCAAGGGAGTCAATCTCGTCATCCCGAAGGGAGAAATTCATGCTATCATGGGTCCTAACGGTTCCGGTAAGTCCACACTTTCTAAGGTGATTGCTGGCCACGAAGGCTACGTGGTGACCTCGGGATCGGTGAAACAAGACGGCCAAGAAATTCTCGAGAAATCCGTCGATGAACGGTCGCGAGACGGTATCTTTCTCGCGTTTCAATATCCATCAGAAGTTCCCGGAGTTTCTAATGCTAACTTCATCCGTGCAGCTTTACAAGCACGTTTGCCGAAGGGGCAGGATATTGATGCCGTCGCGTATTACAAAGAACTTTATTCAAAAATGGATCTGCTAGAAATGGATCGTAAATTCACCGCCCGTGCCGTGAATGAAGGGTTCTCGGGTGGTGAAAAGAAGCGCAACGAAATCCTTCAAATGATGATGTTGCAGCCAGAATACTGTATTCTCGACGAGACTGACTCCGGGCTTGATATTGACGCGTTAAAAATCGTCGCCAAGGGCGTTAACGCCATGCGTTCGCCGGAACGAGGAATGCTTCTCATCACTCACTACCAGCGCCTGCTTGATTACATCAAGCCGGATTACGTGCATGTGATGTCGGAAGGTCGCATCGTTCGCTCGGGTGGCGCGGAACTTGCGCACGAACTTGAGAGAGACGGTTACGAATTCCTTAAAGAGCCAGCGCTTGCCTAACCCCTAACATTTTTACCATGATGTCCTACGATGCCACAGATGTTCTCGACCATGAAACACGCGATGCGATCGATATTGATCGCACAAAAGGCGATTTCACTTTTCCGGAGCGTAATAAGTTCGATGCTGGTCGGGGGCTTACCTCTGCTACGGTTGATTATATTTCTAATGTGAAAAGTGATCCAGATTGGGTCCGGGAGTTTCGTCATAAAGCATTGAAAGTGTTTCAAGACAAGCCGATGCCGACCAACTGGGCGACGAAAGATCTTGAGGCTATCGACTTCGATGTGATTCGTTATTATCTATCAGATGGAGAAAAGCCAAAGCGTTCTTGGGATGATGTGCCAGCAGATGTGCTCGAAACTTTCGAGCGCTTGGGGATTCCGCAGCAAGAACGAGCATTCCTCGCTGGGGTTGAGGCTCAGTTTGACTCGGAGGCTGCTTATTCTAACGTAAAAGAAGAGCTCACCAAGCAAGGTGTTATTTTCTGTAACTCTGCCGAAGGTTTGAAAGAACACGAGGCGATTTTTCGTCCATGGTTTGGCAAAGTTATCCCAACCGGAGATAATAAATTCTCCGCGCTTAACTCCGCGGTTTTTTCAGGAGGCTCGTTCATTTACATTCCCAAGGGGCTTAAGCTCAAGCAGCCGCTTCAGGCGTATTTCCGAATCAATTCGGAAAATTTTGGCCAGTTTGAACGTACATTAATCATCGCGGATGAAGGGGCAGAGTTGATGTATATGGAAGGCTGTACCGCGCCGAAATTTGAGACGGCAACGTTGCACTCCGCTGTTGTCGAACTCGTTGCGCTTAAGGGCGCGAAGATCCAATACGTGACCGTTCAAAATTGGTCATCTAACGTGTTCAACCTTGTCACTAAGCGTGGTATTGCGATGGAAGATGCCGAAGTCCGTTGGATCGATTGCAACATTGGCTCTCGTCTAACCATGAAATACCCCGGGGTCATCATGAAGGGCAAGCGGGCACGAGGTGAAGTGATCTCCATCGCTCTTGCGAACACTGGCCAGCACCAGGACACAGGAGCGAAAATGATTCATGCTGCCGATGATACGACATCTAACGTTGTTTCTAAATCCATCTCCGTAGGTGAAGGTCGGTCGACGTATCGTGGTCAGGTCTTCATTCCGAAACATCTAAAGGGTTGCAAAAACAACACCGAGTGCGACGCGCTGCTGATCAACAGCCACAGTCGGACAGACACCTACCCGGCCATCACGGTCAAGGGCAACCGCCACGCGACGCAGCACGAAGCATCGGTTAGCCAAGTTTCTGAAGACATGCTTTTCTACATGCAACAACGGGGACTCAATCAAGGGCAAGCCATGTCGCTTGCGGTGAATGGCTTTATTAACGACCTCGTGCGTGAGTTCCCGATGGAATATTCCGTCGAGCTCAAGCGCCTGATCGACCTAGAGATGGAAGGCAGCGTAGGCTAATTCGTCATTTAAAAAATTTCTGTTCAATGAGCCTTACTCTCGATTCACCACCATCCATGCTTACCACCACACCGGTGACCCCGACCTATTTGCCGGAATGGTTCGCCGCCCGCCAACAGGCTGCGTGGCAGCGATTTCTAACTCTATCTACTCCGAAGCGTGGAGATGAAACGTGGCGGTTCTCCAGCATCAAGCAACTGGATTTTTCCGCGTTCCGGAGAAATCCAATAAACGGCGTGAATGATTTGATCGCGCGCTCGGTAGGTCTTGAGGCACCGGCAGCAAAGTTGGTCTTCGTCAATGACGAACTCGTTCACGTGGAGTCTAATCTACCCGCCGCGGTGATTTGTCTGCCCCTTTCCGAGGCGCTGGTTTCTCACAGTGACTTGGTGCAGGCGCATTTTATGAAACAGGAAACTCGCCTTGGGTCGGCCAAGTTTGCTGCGCTGCATGAAGCATCGTTGTCTAACGGAGTTTTTGTTTATGTGCCAGACAAGCTCGAAGTCGCCGGTACCATCGAGGTGCACCACTGGATTTCAGGAGAAAACTCTGTGATTTTTCCGCACACGCTTATCGTGACTGGAACGAGTGCGAAAGTGCGCGTGGTGGATATTTTTCGCTCTGCAGACGATGTGCTTCCGGGTCTTGCCATCGCGTTCAACGATCTCAGTGCGGGTCAGAATTCGAAACTCGATTACGTCGCGATTCAAGATTTCAATGAAATGACGCGTGTCATTCAGATCAACGAGACATCGGTTTTCCGTGATGCTTCGGCTATCGGTTTTATTTTAAATACAGGCGGTTCGTGGGTGCGCAACGAATCGCTTTCGCGTCTAGAAGGCCCTGGATCGCGGTCGGATATGCTTTCCGTGGCCATACCGGCACATGATCAAGAGTACGATCAACGCACGTTCCAGCATCATGTTTCGGAAGGCGCCTATTCGGACTTACTCTATAAAAATTCTCTATACGATGATGCCCGTACGATTTTTTCTGGTCTGATTTTTGTCGATGAAAACGCTCATCACACGGATGCCTATCAGACGTGTCGGAATCTTTTGATGAGTGACACCTGCGAAGCCAATTCCATGCCTGGTCTCGAGATCAATGCGGACCAAGTGAAATGCTCCCACGGCAGTACTTCATCTCAAATCAGTGACGAAGAAATTTTTTATCTTCGTGCTCGCGGTATCGATCCTATCAACTCACGCCAACTCATTGCTCGTGGTTTTTCCGTGGACGTGGTCGAGCGACTCAAGTGCGATGAGGTGGAAGCACTTGTTCTTGAATTCATCGATGATAAATTCAGACGAATTGCCACTTAACTTCGTTTCGCGGCGAGAGAGTTTCTGATGGTTCGGTTAATCATCATGAGTGACAAACGAATCTCCGTTTCAAAATGCTTGCACAAATCCAACTCTCACACTAACACCTGCGGTCATGGCTTCCGAAACAACTCTCATCCTTTTTAAACCCGACGCGGTTTCTAAAAATATTACGGGGCAGGTTCTGTCCCGATTTCAGGCGGAAGGATTTTTGATCCGTGGCATCAAGATGATGACACTCAGTGACGAAATTCTCGCCGAACATTACTCGCACATTGCCGACAAACCGTTCTTTCCCTCGGTTCGCGGGTTTATGCAAGAGTCACCGGTCATCGCGCTAGCGCTTCAAGGTGAGAATGTGATCGCACGCGTCCGTGACTTGCTGGGCCCGACTGATTCGATGGTCGCTGCAGCGGGAACCATCCGTGGTGATTTTGGCTTTAAGGATGCCGACGCGAAAATGCGCAATGTGTGTCACGCATCAGACTCGGTGGAAGCTGCACAAGACGAGTTGAAGCGTTTCTTCAAGGATGGCGAAATTTTCGCTTATTGAGATGCTTGTTCAGCGCGTTAAATATGTCATTTGGGCAGCGGACTTGGGACGTGCTACGGCGTTCTATCAGAATGTTTTCGGAGCTGAGTTGACGAAGATGTCTGAGGTGATGAGCGAGTTGTCGCTCGCGGGGGCGATTCTTGGTATTCATGGGGGTGGTGAGGGCAAGCGGACGTGGACAGGAATAAGCATCCAAGTTGCCGACGTTGTCGCTGGTGCTGCAGAAGTTGTCGCGTTTGGCGGTGGTCTCAGTCGTGAACCGCAAGATGAGGATGGCGAAGCGCCGCACCTAGCGATGTGTTTTGACACGGATGGAAATGAATTTATGCTTATTCGCAAGCGTTAAATCCTAGGGAGTTTTAGACGATTGCCACCAAACACCATTTGCTATTTGCCAATTTAAAATAAGGTGTAAGTTTGACCAACATGAAGCCAATCACTCAGATTCTAACTGCCGTATCCGCAAGTATTTTTACCAGTTGTGCTTCGGCTGAGCCTCTCGTCATTGGCGCGGCGATCCCCACGGTCTCGCAGGTCAATCAGAATGACCAAGAGGTTAGAATTGCCGAAGTGGGAGCTTCTGGTTATTTGCTAGTGTATTTTTACCCTAAGGCAGACACGCCAGGATGCACCAAGCAAGCATGCAGCCTGCGTGATTCGTATGCGTCATTGACTGATAGAGGCGTGAAAATTTTCGGGGTAAGTGGTGACAAGGTTGCGGCACAGAAAGCGTTCAAGGATAAATACAGCCTGCCTTTCGATTTGCTCGCTGATTCAGATGCCAAGGTGATCAATGCCTTTGGTGTACCAAATATGTTAGGAATTTCCAAGCGCCAAGCTTTTCTCTTTAAGGACGGCAAACTCGTCTGGAGTGATCTCAGTGCCTCCACTGAAAAACAAGCTGAAGACGTATTGAAATTTCTTGCGGCTCACTGATTCAGTCTGCAAAGAGAACTCTTTGTAGAAATAATCCATCAGGCGGTGCGCAGAGTGGCGATTTACCATTTGGTAGCCCGGGCGATTGGTCTAGCAGATCAGCAAAGTCATCCAGACGGATTCTCCCTTGCGCGGCATGCACTGCGCCTCCGGTGAGAAGGCGGATCATTTTGTAGAGAAACCCGTCTCCTGTGTACGTGATGCGGTAGCCATCTTCTAACGTAATCATTTCCACAGAATGAATGGTACGACACCAGTCGAGGTCTGGCGTTTCGTTGCCACGGTAAGCGGCAAACGCATGAAAGTCATGACGTCCCGTGTAGAGGGAAAGTGCTTGCTGCAATACATCTGCATCAAGTTGGCGAGGTAGATGCCACGCGATTCCTGCTTTAAGGGGTGGAAGAATGGGAGATGTACAGAGATCGAAATGATAGATTTTACCAACGGCTGAGAAGCGGCTGTGGAAATCTGCTGGAACTTCTTCGCATGCCATGATTCGGATGGTGGCAGGAAGCTTGCAGTTGATTGCGGGAACCCAGTTGAATGGGTTCATTGAAATCTCAGCTGGGGAATCGAAGTGTGCGATTTGCGCCAAAGCATGCACGCCGGTATCCGTCCGACCTGCGCCATGGATGCGGAGAGGTTGCTTCGCGACTTCTTCCAGTGCTGTTTGGATGATGTCCTGTACGGTGTTACCGCAAGCTTGGGACTGCCAGCCGTTGTAGGGACGCCCGTCGTAGGCGATGGTTAGCTTGAGCCGCATTTCGTTCGTCACGGTGAGTTGTCGATCACGTCCTTGATGGGATCTTTGACCACGTAGCCTTCCTTCATGACTTCACCGTTAACGGTGACAGTTTCTTGAACCAAGCAACCACTCGAGAGCAGGGGCGCAACGGCAGCAATTAAAATTGTTAGGATATTCTTTGGTTTCATATGATGCGAGTGGTTGATGGACAAAAAATTAAATATTGAGTCGTTAGCGGTTTGGTCAGACATTTTCCTGCATCCACAAGTTGAGGATTTCCACGGCGGCGGCTTGGTCAATGATGGTTTTTTGTTTGCGCGCCTTGTGCCCTGCTTCGCGGAGCTTTTCGGAGGCCGTGGCGGTCGTCAGAGTTTCATCGACGAATACTAACGGAATGGATGGAATCCGATTCCCGAGTTGGACGGCGAATGCTCGTACTTTGGCTGCAGAGCTTCCCTCGCTACCATCCATGCGGAGGGGTAAGCCTACCACTAAACTGCGAATTTTTCGTTGTGCAGCGAGTTGGGAAATGCGTTCGATGGCATCGCATTGACGTTGATCGATCGTCTCCAATGGGTGGGCGAGAATACCGTAGTCGTCGGTCGCAGCAACCCCGATCCGGGCGTCGCCATGATCAATGCCGAGTGCGGGGTGGGGAAAGTTGTGGGGATTCGTGTTCAGAGCAATTCTGCTGGAAGAAGGTCGGAAAGTTTTTTGATAGAATCTGCCTGATGACGGTTGGCGATGAGCAGGGCGTCGGGTGTTTGAACGATGATGAGATCATTCACGCCCAGCAAGGCGATGCGTGTTCCTGGTCGAGCGTTGAAGACGATGTTGTTTTCGGAATCGATTTCAGTGATCGGCTCGTTAGCTCGGTTTTCGTTACCGTGTTTTTGGAGATAGGTGGCAATAGATACCCATGAGCCGACGTCATCCCAGTCGAAGGTTGCCTCGATGTTGAGGACGCGGTCGGCGCTTTCCATCAGCGCGTAATCGATGGACGTTGGAGTTAGATTTGGAAACTGAGCGTCGACGGTGGCATGAATGTCTTTTGACTGGCGCAGTTCTGAAATGAAGCCGGAGAGCTCGGGCGCATGGGTGGCGAGTTGATTGATCACTGTGGGCAGAGACCATACGAACATGCCTGCATTCCAAGTGAAGCGGCCTTGGGCAAGGAATTGTTCTGCCAGTTCAGCGTTTGGCTTCTCACGAAATCTTTTTACTTCTACGGGTGGATTTACGCAGGTGAGACCCGGAATGGATGCGCGGTTGCCGCGCTCAATGTAGCCATAGGAGGGGCAAGCCCAAGTTGGTTTGATACCGATTGTAACAAGTCCGTTAGATTTTTCTGCCGTGGCGAGAGCGTCACGCATGACACCGTGGTAAGCCTCAGTATTTTGAATCAGTTGGTCGGAAGGCAGCACCATCATTACCGCGTTGGGATTGCGTGCTGCGATCAAGCCGATTCCGAGTGCGACGGCCGGAGCAGTGTCGCGTTTGCACGGTTCGGCGAATATATTTTCTGGAGGAAGCATAGTGGCAAGAGACCTAACAGCATCTTCTTGCAGTGAATTGGTGAGGATCAGAATATTTTCAAAAGGAACCAGACCGTCGAGGCGCATGATCGTTTGTTCGAGCAGCGAGCCGGTCCCGAAAAGATCGAGCAGTTGCTTAGGACGGTTATTCCGGCTGAGTGGCCAGAACCGCGTGCCGGAGCCTCCGGCGAGAATGAGTGCGTAGGTATTTTCGAGTGTCGGCATTACGCCTGTATCCTTGCCTAATTCCAAACCAAGGAAAAGCGGGAATGCGATGAGCAGAAAAATGGTTCTGGATAGATCTGCTGAGGTCGCACATCCACCAAAAACCTCGGTCTAAACTAGCGGTTCTCAATATCTCAATAGCAAGGAGCGTAGCGCTCGCGATAGTAGCCACCTCGGTAATAGTAGTTTCCACCCGAGTAGCAGTCGTTGGAGTTATTCGCCGCGACAGCGTAACCGATCAGTCCGGCGGCAACGACGCCTGCTGCGGCCAACCCGGGATCGACCGACTGAACGGGGCGACCGTAGGCATCGTAGGTGGTCATGCAGCTCACACTTGACGCGATGCTGGCGCCGACTAGCACCAAACTCGCCAGTCTTAACATCTTTGAATGATTTTTCACAATGAGAATGACGCGCTGTTCGCGCCAATATTCAAATGATTTTCAAATGATTTTTACACCAAGGCCTCTGCCGCCTTTATGTCTTGGATCACGAGCTGCAAAGTCGTACGCCCGCGGAAGGTGTTGCGATCGATTGTAAACGCAATATCCCACGGTGGATTGGGTAGGGGATATTCGCCGCCACCGAAGAAAATGGCGTCATGCTCGTGGCGACCTTGGCGCAGTGTCAGCCTCACGTGGTGGTTCTTCATGTGCTGAGGCGAGCGACTCTGGTCGACCCCGCGAGAAACAAACACTGGCTGAGGATTTCCGTTGCCGAATGGTTGCAGCAGATCGTAACTTGATAGAAATTCTAACGATAATTTATCAAAGGTTATTTCCGCATCGTATAACAGCTTGGGCTGGCGCTGTTCTGGGGTGCTATTGTTCAGTACGTAAGCTGAAAAGTTTTTTCTGAAATCGTCTAGATTTTCTTCCTTGATCGATAGCCCCGCCGCCATTGCGTGACCGCCACCGGCAATGATATTGTTTTCGCAAGCGCGGATTGCTTCCACCAACGATATGCCTTCTATGCTTCGCCCTGAGCCTTTTCCCGTACCATTTTCGTCAATGGCAATGACGAATGTTGGTTTGTGATACTGCCTCATCAATCGCGAGGCGACAATGCCAACCACTCCATGATGCCATGATCGCGAGCCTAACACAATGACGGGATCACGAGCGGGATCGAAATCGCTGAGGAGCATTGCGACAGCTTCACGGCGGATGAGTGCTTCATAGCTCTGGCGTTCTTTGTTGTAGTCATCAAGCCTGTTTGCGAGGTCGTATGCGAGACGCCGACAGTCAGTTGTTAGAATAGCCAGTGCGTCCTCTGGTACATCCATACGTCCTGCGGCGTTCAAGCGTGGACCGATGCGGAAGCCGACGTCCATGGACGTCGCGACGCCATTCATTCCAGTAACTGCTTGGAGAGCGCGCAAACCAGGATTTAATGTGTTAGGCAGCTGCCTCAGTCCGTGTCGCACTATCAGTCGGTTTTCTCCGATCATTGGAACGATGTCGGAAATTGTCGCCACGGCCACAAGGTCGATGAGTTCCTTTAAATCCAAGTTCACTTGGCGGGTTTTTAGCATTGCGTGGCCGAGTTTGAAGACAACGCCGGCCGCGCAAAGGTAGGTGAACTCCGTGCCACACTTTGGGTTTACCAGTGCACAACAGTCCGGTATTCCTGTTGGGTCCGGTTCGTGATGGTCCACGATTACCACATCGATTCCGTCGTTCCGGAGCGCAGCGACCTCGTTGACCGAGACCGTTCCGCAATCCACGGTGATCAACAAATCCGGCTTGGCGCCCTCGCTCATGCAGCGGGACAGGGCGGCGGCGCTCAGGCCGTATCCTT
>VFJU01000368.1 GCA_009885905.1 Verrucomicrobiota bacterium | reverse complement strand
GCATCGAAACTGGCGTCGCGAATGTGCTCAAGGCGAAATCATTCAAAGGAATCATCGGGTTTAATATTGGAAAAAATAAAGATACTCCTAACGAAAATGCAGCGGAAGATTATCTGATTTGTTTGCGCAAAGCTTATCCAGTTGCTGACTACGTAGCGGTGAATCTTTCTTCACCTAACACTCCTGGCCTTCGGGAACTACAAGGCGCTGAAGCATCTGCTAGATTATTAGAAAAACTCAAGGCTGAACAAATCAAACTCGCTGCTGAGCATGGTAAGAACGTGCCGCTACTTTTCAAAGTCGCCCCTGACCTCGATGAGACCCATATTTGTGAATTATCCAAAGTTTTCCTTGAGGGTGGATTGGATGGTCTCATCGCAACTAACACCACCCTTGACCGAGATCACTTGCACCAACACCCACACACAAATCAAGCAGGTGGACTTTCCGGTCGCCCAGTCTTTGACAAAAGCACCGCCACTTTAAGGCAGTTTGCCTATCACCTAAGAGGCCAAATCCCGATCATCGGTGTGGGTGGCATCTCATCCCTCGAAGACGCTCGTGTAAAAATCCAAGCGGGTGCATCACTCGTACAGGTTTACACCTCATTCATCTACCAAGGCCCCAAATTGGTCAGAGAACTCGCAAATGCGCTCTAATTAATCCCATCAACCATGATGAATTACACCACTGCAGTTCGATTGGAAAATGCCGTTTGTTCGGTTGTTCGAGGCCAACCAAAAGTGATTCGCCACGTGCTAGCATGCATGATCTCGGGCGGACATGTGTTGTTAGAAGATTTTCCAGGGACAGGCAAAACCACACTTGCCAAAGCCATAGCTCGGACCATCGGCGGTGCCACGTTCAAGCGTGTTCAATTCACACCAGATCTTTTACCATCTGATATCCTTGGCGTGTCAATTTTCGATCCACGCAGTCAGGATTTTCGTTTTCATCCAGGACCCGTCTTCACCGATATTCTCCTCGCCGACGAAATCAACCGCGCATCACCGCGAACCCAGAGCGCTTTGTTAGAATCGATGGGGGAACGCCAAGCAACGATTGAGGGAATTAAACACGATCTTGGAAGTATCTTTTTTGTCATCGCCACGCAGAATCCAGTTGAATTTCGCGGCACCTACCCACTGCCTGAGGCACAGATGGACCGCTTCGCCATGCAATGCACGCTCGGCTACGTAAGCGCAGCAGAAGAAGTAGCCATCTTGGCAGATCAGACAGATAGCCACCCAGTGGACTCACTCTCACCGGTGGCCACCCGTGAGGAGATTGTTAGCCTGATGGCTGCGGCCCGACAAGTTCGCTTCAGTGAAGAACTCCGCCATTACGTCGTCGCACTGGTGGGAGCAACTCGTGGGCATCCAGCGATCCAACTCGCCGCAAGTCCAAGAGCTTCTCTTGCATTGATGAAAGTATCTCAGGCATTGGCTATTTTCGAAGAACAAGATTTCGTCACTCCAGAGATGATTCAGGCGGTGGCGACGGACGTCATTGCCCACCGAATATTACTCGCGCCAGACGCAAAATACTCGGGCGTCAACGCCCGCCAGATCGTCAACGAGTTGATTGAGCAAATACCAGTGCCCGTCTAAATTCCAAGTCGATGAGAGTTCCTCCACCACCATTAGCGAGCGGAAAGCCAGCGCGGGGGAGAGCACACCTGGACCAACGCTTACACAAGATCTATTCGCTCGGCGCTGCTTTTCATGATTGCTTAGGGCGACACTGCCGCCCTGCAGGAATCGCCCTCGGAGTTGTATTGCTGTTAGCAACCTGCTTGGCAATCGGTCACGGCCAAAGTTCGATCTATCAGGTTTTTTCACTTAGTTTGGGCATGATTCTTATCGGCGCTCTTTGGGCATTTTCCCGAAGTGCGGTGCTTGAAGCCAAACGCGAGTTACCGCGCTTCGCCACCGCTGGTGTTGCCTTCACCTACACGGTGCAAGTTTCACAGCGCGGCAAGGGTCGGTTATCGCGCGCTTGGCTCATCGACACCCCGCCGAATCCTCGACCAAGTTTGGAGGCATTTTCTGTCCTCAAGGAACCCGGTGAAGACGAGCGAAATCGTTTTGATCGCCACTTTGCCTATTTTCGCTGGCGCTGGATACTCCAAGGAAATCGCTACTTCACCGGTGGACAATCCAGCACCGACATCGACCTGCTAGAAGGGCAGCAAACAAAAGTATCAATGTCTATCACTCCGCAGCGCCGCGGGGTCATCACATTCGACGATCTAAGAGTTATCCTTCCAGATCCTTTCGGCCTTTTCCAACGATGCCGGAAAGTGCAAGCCCCCACCGCCACACTGACCATATTGCCACGCCGTTTCGCTTTACCACCGGTAGAACTTCCAGGTGCCGCCGCTTTTAAAATTTCCGGAGAAGCCAGCGCAACATCGGTCGGCACCACGGGCGAGTTCGTCGGACTGCGCGAATACCGCCCAGGTGACTCGTTACGACAAATCGACTGGAAAAGCTGGGCTAGGACTGGCCGACCCATCGTGAAAGAACTAGAGGACACATTTCACCCCCGCTACGGCTTGATCGTCGACACTTTGTCATGCAATCAAACCGATCATTCATTCGAGGAGGTCGTCTCGGTGGCGGCTTCATTCGCTGCATGCATTGACACCAACGAATCATTGTTAGATTTGATGTTTATCAAAAATACCGCCCATCGGGTGACTGCCGGACGAGGAATGGAGCGAGCGGAAAAACTGCTACAAGTTCTCGCCGCGGTCTCGCCAGAGCGGAAAGAAAAGTTCACTGAGTTGGCTCAATTGGTCCTTCGCCATGGAAACGATCTAACATCATGCTTGGTTATTTTTAACGGGTGGGACATGAATCGAGAAAAATTTCTCAACACCCTGAGAAGTAGTGGGATGATTTGTTCACCGATCATCATCGGTATCGGACCCGCGCCAGTCGGCATTCCAGGTTACTGGATCGAATCCGGCTGCATCGCCCGCGACCTCCAACGCTTGCCGAAGCGACTATAGAAATTAATCTAACGACAAAAAGTTATTTACCAAGCCCAACCACCACCCCGCTACATTCTTGGCGCATCGCTCGTCTTCTGGGGCGCGATGTCTGGGATGCCATTGCTAGGAATCCTGATGGGACTTATCGTTGAAAGTGCTAACTGGATTAAATCTCGTTGGGACTTTTCCGCGGAAACCACCAATCGCGCTTGGCAATTCAACGTCCTAGTCATTGGACTCGCCACCGTTTGGATTTTCCTCATAGAAACACCCTACCTTGCTCTGCCCATACTGATAGCATGGCTTCCAGCGCTTCTCCTACCGATGCAGTTGATCCAATCATTCGGACTGATTGCGTCGCTCCCACTGAGCACTTTTTCTTTTCTAGCAAAAAATCGCCAAGAACGAAATCTCCGTCTTGGACTGAAAGATCCAACGTTACAAATTAATTTCGGCAACATCTATTTCATCGGGACGATCATTGCTGCCAGCCTAGGCAGTGAAACAAATTCGCTGCCTTACTCACGGGCTTTCCTTCCTTGCCTAGTCGTCCTTGCAGGCTGGCGATTACTTTCTTCGAGCGGCAGTCGTCCACTCTCACTGCTCATCGCCCTAACATTTTCTGGGGGCATTGCCCTTGTGGGTCAGATTGGTCTCGATGAATTAAGCAACTGGCTTGGAAATCGCGGATCAAGTCGCCCTATATTCAATCCTAATTCCGCTACCACTTCGATTGGTCGATTGGGACCGATTGATCTCTCGCCAGACATCATGTGGAGACTACGGACCTCAGAAAATTCTCGGAAACCCAACTTGCTTAGAACTGGTACTTACAACACATTCTATGGCTCCACTTGGCAGAACGCTCGCGTCACTGATAAAGATTTTCGCGACTTGGATAACATCGAGCCTCGCGATGGAGAAATCTACTTCCTGCTTAATGACAATCTCACGCCCGATGCGCAAAAAAAAGCCATCGGCGCAAATCTACCTCGCTACACGATCTACGGGACAGCCTCCGCGGAGACTCCGCTACCGCTGCCAGGCGACACAACCAGTCTACGCGATTTCGAGTTAGACGGTGTGGATTGCAACTCATTCGGTACAGTTCGCATTTTCCCAAAACATTCAATCATCCAAGGCACCGTGATCTGGCAGGGCAAAACCAATCCGGAATCCCCCCCTATCCTCAAAGAGGATCTTGTTATTCCCCAGATTGACAGCGAGGTGTTGCAGAAAATCTTAAAGGAAATCCGCATTGATGAGCAACCGACTCTACAGGCGAAACTTGCCGCTATCCGCTCATGGTTTCAAAAAAACTTCAAATACTCACGGACTTTGTTGATCAGCAGTTTCAATCAACCCAATGAGTACCGATCTGCCATCCATAAATTTCTAACCAATGTCAGATCTGGACATTGCGAATATTTTGCCACCTCTACGGCCTTACTCCTTCGCCAAGCCGGCATTCCGACTCGTTATGCGATTGGCTACGCGGTGATGGAGTTCGATTCGACTCACGAGGAATACGTCATCCGCGGCACGCACAGTCATGCATGGTGTCGGGTATGGGATGCCGATCAATCCCACTGGATTGACTTTGATCCAACTCCGGGGAGCTTATTTGCCAATACCTCCATGACAAACAGTAGGGCGCAGCGCATCAGCGATTATCAAAAGCGACTGCGAGAAGACTTTTTTCTCTGGCGAAACAAACCTAACAACCGAATGATCGTCTCAGTGGTTATGTCGATCCTCGCTCTTGGAGTGCTAATATTTATTGCTAATAAATTATCGAAATCCAAGCGCCACGAGGCCAAAGCTCGTCTGTTATCGATCTATCAAGAACAAGTCATACACACTTCACTCAATGCTCTGGAACCACTTGCTGAGAAACGTCTTGGCTCACGCCCACTCAGTGAGCCTCTGGGATCGTGGCTCAAGCGCTTACGTCCATGGCTTGGGGGTTCATCCGCACTGGATGAAGCCATCTTGCTTCACCAACGCCTACGCTTCGACCCATCTCCTCATTCGCAAATAGAGTCAAAACGTCTAACTGAACTAACTAAAGTACTGGAATCAAAACTAAAGCGTAACTGAGATGAACTCTATGACGCCGAAATCACCAATCTTTTTCTAACAATAAATTACTTCACTGCGGCCACGATGCGATCTTTTGAAATACCAAGTTCCTTAAACACGACATCGCCCGGGGCACTGATACCGAAACGGTCGATGCCGATCGCCTTGCCCTCAGTACCAATGTATTTCCACCAGAGATCGGTAACACCCGCCTCGATTGAAATACGCTTGGTGCAGGCCTTAGGCAATACACTCTCGCGGTACTCTGCACTTTGACGCTCGAAGCGCTCAAAGCACGGCATAGAAACGACACGCGTACCATCGCCCAATTCGACGGCAGCTGCCATCGCGTACTGAACTTCGGAACCTGTCGCGAGAAGGATGGTCGTTAAGGCACCGGATTCTTTATGGGCGATATAACCACCACGCAGAACACCATCGCGACGAACATCCAAAGAAAGCTCGTTCATCAGTGGGATCGCTTGGCGTGTTAGAATAAGCGCTGTCGGACCATCTGTACGGGTCATGGCTGCTATGAATGCACCCGCGGTTTCCTCGGCATCACCTGGACGGATGACATCCAAATTTGGAATCACCCGCAAACCGCTAACCGTTTCAACCGGTTGGTGAGTAGGCCCGTCCTCGCCCACTCCGACCGAGTCGTGAGTGAAAATGTAGGTCACCGGCAGATGGGAAAGCGCCGCAAGGCGGATCGCACCGCGCATATAATCCGCAAAGACTAAGAAGGTGGCACCACTGGCCCGAAACAAGCCATCGTAGGCGATTCCGTTGCAGATTGCACCCATGGCATGCTCACGGATACCGAACCAAATGTTGCGGCCTAACGGGTTGGCGGCGGAGAAATCCCCACCGTCTTTGATGTAATTTTTCGTCGATCCAAAAAGGTCGGCACTGCCAGTGAGAAATTGCGGAACCGCCTTCGCCACCGCATTAATCACCGTGGCACCAGCGGAACGGGTCGCGTCCTTGTACTCGGCAGCGAACGCCGGAATCTGTGTGCTAAGATCACGTGGAACTGATAATCCCACACTGGCGGTTAGTTCAGCAGCGAGTAAAGGATTCGCTGCAGACCACGCATCGTAGACAGCTTGCCATGCTTCAAACTGTGCCTTGGATGCTGCTTTTTTCTTCGTGAAAAATTCCTTGGTCTCTGGCGACACGTAGAAATGTTCGTCCGCGGGAAGTCCGAGGCCAGCACGCGCGCTTTCGCTGAACTTTGCTCCACCCTCGCCGTGTCCCTTGGCAGTGCCCGCGACTTCGGGAATCCCTTTGCCGATGAGCGTCTTGGCGATGATCACCTTTGGGCGACCATTTTTATTTGCTTTAGCGTTTTCGATGGCAGCAGCGATGGCTGCTAGATTTTGACCATCGATGGTGACCGCGTCCCAACGTTGCGAGGAGAAATATTGCTCAGCGTCTTCGCCTTGGGTTAGGTCTGCCATGGCGTCGAGCGTCACGTCGTTCGAATCATAGATCAGGATCAGATTGTCTAGGCCGTTATGTCCGGCGAACGCGATCGCCTCCTTCGCGACCCCTTCTTGGAGACATCCGTCGCCGTTGATGCAGAAAATGTGTTGGTCAAAAATCGTATGGTTTTCGGTGTTGAATCGGGCCGCCGCCCGTTTTCCTGAAAGCGCGTAGCCCACCGCATTGCCGATCCCCTGTCCGAGCGGCCCCGTCGTAGCCTCCACCCCAGGCGTTTCATGGAACTCAGGATGCCCAGGCGTGATCGAATGAAGTGCGCGAAAATTTTTCACCTCGTCGCGTGAAACCGCGTAACCAGAGATGTGCAGCCAGCTATAAAGAAACATCGAGCCATGGCCTGCAGAGAGCACAAAACGGTCGCGATTCAGCCATTTAGGTGCATCTGGGAAATAGCGCATCGACTCACCGAATAGCACGGCGCCAATTTCGGCGCAGCCAAGCGGCAGGCCCAAGTGGCCAGAGTTACAATGATGGACGGCATCGATGGCGAGGCCACGGGCTTCGTTAGCGGCTTGTTCGAGAAATTTCGTGTTCATGGAAGGTAGAGGATCCGCTTTCAACCCATTTGGGACGGAATGCGCAAACCCTAGAAATATGCTCCACCTTGACAAGCCAGCATTCACATAATTGACGATTCATCGGACAAAATCCGCTCATTTTGCTGGTGATTCCATCCACTCGGAAATTTTTCCCTAAAAAACCTTGCAATACCCCGCCCCGTGCGGTTCTTTTCCGCCCGCTCCGCGACACACGACCCGTTCGTCTATCGGTTAGGACTCCAGGTTTTCATCCTGGCAAGAAGGGTTCGACTCCCTTACGGGTCGCCATACAAATCAGCCTCCGCCCAGCGGGGGCTTTTTGCTTTCCAGAACCCGTCGAATCTTCATTTTCTCTAGGTGACTGCGCAACAAAAAGCCGACTTTCTCCGCCTACGCAAAGGCGGCCGCCCCATCGCGGCGCTGACGGCGTACGACTACCCCACCGCCCGCCTGCTGGACGAGAGCGGCGTGGACGTGCTCCTCGTCGGCGACTCACTGGGCATGGTGGCGCTTGGCTTTTCAGACACCACCCACGTCACGCTCGACCACATGCTCCACCACGTGGCCGCCGTGGCTCGCGCCAAACCCCAGGCGCTCATCGTGGGGGATTTACCGATCCATACTTACGACACGCCCGAGCAAGCTCTCGTTTCAGCCCGCCGGCTTGTCGATGCTGGCGCGGAGGCGGTGAAGCTCGAGGGGGGGCTACGCCAAGCGGAAAAAGTGCGGGCCATCACCTCTGCAGGCATTCCCGTGATGGGCCACCTCGGCATGCTGCCCCAGCGCGTCCTCGAAGAAGGTGGCTACCGCAAAAAAGGCAAAACTCCCGAACAAGCCGAGACGATCCGCGAAGGAGCTCAGGCGCTCGTCCATGCCGGAGTATTCTCAATCGTCTTCGAATCGATCATCCCCGAAACCGCGCGGTGGCTTTCTGAATCCATCACCGTTCCAACGATCGGGATCGGCTGCGGAAATGGAACTTGCGACGGAGAGGTCGCAGTGATCACTGACGTGTTAGGTTCGTTCCCATGGTTTGTTCCACCCTTCGCCAAGCCCGAGACAAGCATCGCTGAAATCACTCGAGAAGCTGTCGCCCGCTACATTTTACGCGTCCAAGGTGCGTGATCAGAAATGCTGCTCTATCTCCACATCCCCTTCTGTCATCGCATTTGCCCCTATTGCTCGTTTTACAAGCACACACCGGGCGACACATCGATCGGATCTTTTGTTAGTGCTATCACCGCTGAGGCGAAATCTCGAATGACGGAAAATCCTCGCACCCTTTACCTAGGCGGCGGTACGCCCAGCATGCTTTCACCCACCCACCTCACCCAACTCTTTGCGGCGCTACATGCCACCATCGATTTTTCCAAACTCGAGGAAGTCACGCTCGAGGCAAACCCCGCCACCTTCGATACCGTCAAGGCTCGTCTCTTCCGCGAACTCGGCGTCACCCGTATTTCGTTAGGCGTCCAGTCATTTACCCCTCACGTCCTCAAAACCCTCGGCCGCGAACACACGGTCGCACAAGCCAGCAATGCTGTTAGCATTCTTCGAGAAGCCGGCATTCCATCGGTTAATATCGACTTAATGTTTTCAATCCCCGGTCAGTCTAAAGCCGACTGGGAAGCCACCCTACGCCACGCCATCGCCCTACGGCCCGACCACATTTCCGCCTACAATCTCACCTACGAAGAAGACACCGCCTTTTTCGAATCCCTCCGCCGCGGTGAAATGCGCGAAAATGAAGATCACGATGCAGAGTTTTTTCACCTCGCGGACGACCTCCTAACAGACGCTGGATTCGACCACTACGAAACTTCTAACTACGCCACGCCCGGTCACCATTCCGCTCACAACCAAGGCTACTGGCGCGGCGAAGACTACCTCGGTCTCGGACCCTCCGCAGTCTCCACATTAGACAATATTCGTTGGAAAAATATCTCAGACACCGCTCGATATGTGACACAAGTCACATCCATCGGTAACGCGCTAACGGAATCAGAGAACCTCGACGACGAAGCCCGTCGCCTCGAACGCATCGCCCTCGGCCTGCGCACCAAAGATGGCATTTCCCTTGACCTCCTCAGCCCAGACAGTGTCGCCCGCGCTCGTACACTGGCAGATGAAAAACTCGCCCGGATCGATGGAAACCGGCTCATCCTCATCCACCACGGACGCGCCCTCGTCGATCCCATCGCTGCAGAATTGGTTTAGAAACAATTGCCTGTAGACCTCAATCATCTATCCGAACTAGAGAACCTGGCGAACCGAAATTCATTCGGATGATTCACATCAGTCTGCAACTTCTTACCGGAGAAAATTAATTTCGTGCTCCGCTTCGCTCGCCAAGCACCTGCGCTAACAAGCAGATCATCGCCTGCGCGGCTTGCTTGCCGGTCTCAAGGACTTCGCGGTGGTCAAGTTGCGCTTGAGTGATGCCGGCGGCCCAATTCGTCAGGCAGGAAAAGGCGACGACAGGGATCTTGAGCGAACGGGCTTGGATGGTTTCCAGAACAGTACTCATGCCCACCGCATCGGCACCAAGCGTAGCTAACATACGGATTTCCGCAGGGGTTTCGTATTGGGGACCGCGCAGTCCAGCATAAACGCCTTCATGAAGTACCATCCCAGAGGACACCGCCGCCGCGCGGAATTCGCTCCGCCAGTCGGCGTCGTAGGCAACCGACAGGTCGATGAAATCCGCGCCTTGAAGCGGCGAGGTGCCAGTTAGATTGAGGTGGTCGCTGAGCATCATCCACGTGCCGGGAATAAACTCACGATTCAAGGTACCGGCCGCGTTGGTTAGAATAATTTTTGTTACCCCCTGCGCCACCATCCAGCGCACACCGGCGGTGACGAGACGCGGGTCGTAGCCTTCGTAAAGATGCAGTCGGCCTTTCATCAAAACAATGGACCTACCACCGAGTTTTCCAAAAACGAATTTCCCCTCATGACCCAGCACCGAGGAGTCGGGTAAACCGGCGTCTGGAAATGAAACTTCGCGCTCAACCACGACGGCCTCGGCCAATGTTCCTAGCCCAGATCCCAATACGATTCCAATCATGGTTGGATAGTAATCGTGATGCTCATCGATGCATCAAAGACTCGATCTCTTCAGTCTCGATCGGGATCTTACCCATGAGATCAAAATTCGAATCCTTACCGATTAGAAAATCATTTTCTAACCGAACACCCATCGCCTCTTCTCGGATATAAATTCCCGGCTCGATCGTAAAGACCATCCCCTCCGCAAATGGCTCATGCGGCGGCGCCACGTCGTGAACATCAAGCCCGAGGTGGTGCGATGTGCCGTGCATATAATATTTTTTAACTAACGCTTTTTCAGGACCTTGTTCCTTCGCTTCCTTGGCAGTGAAAAGCCCCAGCCCAATCAGTTCCTCCTCCATCAACTCGATGACTTGCTTCTGATAGGCGAGCAGCGTGTTGCCCGGCCGCAAAATTTCATTCGCTCCACGGAATACGCGCAAAACGGCGTTATAAACATCACGCTGACGCTTGGTAAACTTACCATTCACTGGAACCGTCCTCGTCAAATCAGAAGCCCAGCCCGCATATTCTGCCGCCACGTCCATCAAGACCAGATCACCGTCTTGGCAGATCTTGTTATTTTCCATGTAGTGAAGCACGCAGGCGTTTTTCCCCGTACCGACAATCGGTGCGTAGGCAAATCCACGAGAACCACGACGAACAAACTCGTGCAGGAACTCGGCCTCGATTTCCCATTCACCCACGCCGGGTTTGATGAATCCCAGCGTCCTACGAAAGCCTGCCTCGGTGATATCACACGCCTGCTGGAGCATCTTGATTTCCTCCCCGTCCTTGGTGATTCTCAAACGGTGCAGCAGAGGCGCAAGACGCTCATAGCGGTGCAAGGGGTAGCGCAGCTGGCACTCTTTGATAAAGCGGGCGTTGCGGGTTTCTACGGCCACGCTGGCGCGGAGGTGCTCGTTGGTCGCGAGATAAATATTGTCCACTTGTGGAACCATGCGATGGAGAAATCCATAAAAGCCATGTGACCACTCGACGTGCTCGATCCCTGTCGCCGCACGGGCTTGCTCCTTCGTCAACTTTTCACCCTCCCACACCGCGATCAGTTCGCTGGTTTCCTTGACAAAAAGAATTTCACGCTCCTTGGGATCCACCGCATCTGGCATTAAAACCAAAACGGTCTCCTCTTGATCCACGCCCGTTAGGTAGAACAAATCGCTGTTCTGTTTAAATGGCAAAGTCCCGTCAGCATTCGTGGGATAAATATCGTTCGAGTGCAGAATCACCATGCTATTCGGCTTCAACAAGCTCCGCAGGTTTTCACGATTGCGGGTAAAAAAGTCTGAGGAAATTGATTCAAAGCGCACGCAAGAAACTTCACAGCATCCTTTCTCACAGAGCAATCCTGTTTTTAATCAATTATCACCCACCCAAATCCCATTCATTTCCGCAACTTTGGTATCCATAAACCATCCCTCGGAGCAAGCATGCCAAGATTCGCTTCAGCAAGAATTGAAGCACCCCATAAACGTAAAAGCTTTTTTATGATTCGCTCCGAACGCGTCGTCCGAGTCTCAACATCATCTCGCCAAGTCAAATTACAGTAAATCTTGATCCCGCGCACTCATCCCGGTCCACCCGGCAGGAATACCCCATGCCTTGGATCGCCGTTAAGGGCATGATCCAAGCCGAGCCGCTGGCTAATAATAACCTTGCCAATCAACAAATAGCTGCATACGCATGGTGTAATGATGGAATGGTAACTTCAATTCCAACTAAAAGCGGAATATCCGCCCGTGTAAACCTTCCGCCACAAATGGCGAAATAATCTCCGCCGATCGGTGAGGAATAAACAACAAAAAGGAAATTACATATGAAAAAAGCCATACTGTCGTTATTAACTGGGGTCGCATGGATAGGCGGCGCGTTGATTCTGCGCGCGCAGGATCCGGTCGAGGTCGATGCAAAGCATTACAAGGTCGAGTTTGAGAACAATGAGGTGCGGATCTTGCATATTAATTATGGGCCGGGCGAGAAATCTGTCATGCACGATCATCCGGAAAGCGTGGCGGTGTTTCTGACCGACCAGAAGGCAGTATTTACCACGCCCGACGGCAAATCGGCGGAGATTGACGCCAAGGCGGGCGAGGTGAAGCACCTAGCGGCCGGGCCGCATTTACCGAAGAACATCGGGGACAAGCCAATGGAAATCGTTCTCGTGGAGTTCAAGGCCAAGCCCGCAGCAAAGAACTCATTGATCCCCGGCAACTCGCTAATCACCAGTACGCCGGAAGAGGGGCGGCAATTGGCGATAAAAATGGCCCGCTTGATCATCAAAGCCACCCAACCCGATGATAAAGTCCGCGAGCGGTTGCGGCCCATTTACGCGGAAGACCCGGCGATGCTGATTGCCATCGGGCAAACCGTGGCGGCTGAATTTGCCACCATCGCGGCGGCTAACAACTATTGGAAAAAATAATGCGCATTGCGCCAAGTAGAATGACACCGGCACTGACGGCTTGCAACCGCCCTGGCTGAAGCCGTCAATCAGGGAGCGGCTGAGGAACTTGTCATGTCACCGTGACAACCCATGCGTTGGGATGTTTGGGCGTGCATCCGTACCGTCGGGAATTTGGCAGAGGGTACGGATCAGGACGTCGGCGATGGATTTCCAGTACAGCGAAGCGGGGTCGGCATTTGCGTCGGCGGGATGACCTCCGAGCGCGATGAGGGCAGCACACTCGGATTGAGCGAAGGCAGAGTAAAGTGGATGTTGCGGGTCATGACAAATGACTGTGCCTTGCGGCGTGAGGCCGAGGCCGACTGCGGAAACGGAAGAGGACATGAGATGGAGCGATGTATCGGATCTGCGGAGTGATGTCACTCGCAACGATGCGTTCAAGTGTTTGGGGGGTAAGCATGGATAGGACGAAATCTTGCTGAAATTTGGGTGATTGTTAGATATTCGTTAGGAAGTTTGCTGTGATCGGGCGCTTTTCAATCCTTATTTTAAACACGTACATCCATCCGTCGTCCGGAGGTTTCACACGTCTCGCGAAATGTATTTTTCGCTTCTTTGCACGGATGATCAATGCGCTCATCGGAACATGGCAACCACCTATTTGGCTGCGCTGGTATTCTAACAAAACGACTGAACCCATGCACCCCACCATCTTTCCCCAAAAATCGACATTCATCGATCATCTATTCTTCCACCTAGCACGCCGATGGCGATAAGTGGGCCGACCGCGGCGGATCAGGCGTAACTCAAGGAGGGTGGGAGTCTCGCCCACCAGAATTCAAAATAGGTGCCAGGATCGGAGCTCTTCCTCTTCTCTTCTCCTGCGCAGGAAGAGCTCCGCGCCGCATCCGGCAGAGCCGGAGCTGCCATCGGCGCGAGCAGAGCTTCGCGCACTCCGGAGTGCGGAGCGTCGCCCCTGGTCTCGGTCGTTCGCTCCCCTTTCGCCGGTTCCCCCGGAGGTGGAACCCTACCTGATAAGGCGCTCTCGCCGAGCCCATGAAAGGGCGAGCTCTTCTTCTTTCCATTCACGGCACAACCACGCAGGAAGAGCTCCGCGCCACATCCGGCAGAGCCGGAGCTGCCGTCGGCGCGAGCAGAGCTTCGCGCACTCCTGAGTGCGGCACGCTCTGCTGCCGCCAGCGGGGGATGTGAGCTCTGCTCCATGCGGGGCGGAGCTCTTCTTTCTCTTCTCCTGCGCAGGAAGAGCTCCACGCCACACCCTCGGTAGGGCTGACCCGCCGTGGTCGGCCGAGCCTATGAAAGGTAGGGCGCTCTCGCCGAGAGCGCAGGCGAAAGAGACGAGAACGTGTAGCCCAAGAAAAGCCGGAACGTCGCCCTTGGTATCGATCGTTTGCTGCACTTTCACCGGTTCCCCCGGAGGTGGAACCCTACCTGATAAGGTGCTCTCGCCGAGCCGTAACCATTCACGCCGATGGCGACAAGTGGGCAGACCGCGGAGGGTCAGCCCTACCATTTTAAGGTCGGCCGCGCCGCGGCACGCGGCTGGCACAGCCGTGACTCAAGGAGGGTGGTCGTCTCGCCCACCAGAATTC
>VFJU01000443.1 GCA_009885905.1 Verrucomicrobiota bacterium | reverse complement strand
TCTTCCGCTGCATTTTCGTTAGGAGTATCTTTATTTTTTCCAATATTAAACCCGATGATTCCTTTGAATGATTTCGCCTTGAGCACATTCGCGACGCCAGTTTCGATGCCTGGATTGTTAAAGCCCATACGATTGATGATCGCCTCATGTTCGATCAATCGGAACAATCGAGGAGTAGGGTTTCCTGCCTGAGGCTTAGGGGTGATGGTGCCAATTTCGATGCAGCCGAATCCAAGACGTCCGAGTGCATCGATGGTGTTTCCTTCCTTGTCCAAACCAGCAGCAAGACCCACTCTGTTAGGAAACTTCAACCCCATCAATTCAATGGGCGATGAGAATTCATCTTGAGAAGTTAGATATTTCAGTAGCCCGGTTTTTTCGGCGATGCGTAAGGCATTCATGCTGGCGTGGTGGGCCGCTTCCGCATCTAGGCGGAAAAGCCCACAGCGGGCGAGGGGATACAGGGTGTCGATCACAGCAAGAAATTGAGCCTTGTACGGTGGTTTGTCGAACCTCTCATGCGCCAATTTGGCACATGCTGGGCGAAAAATGCGGGTTATGCCAGATTTGGCGCGGTTGGTAAATATTTAAAATAATGATTATTAGTGACTTGTGCGGATTTCAGATTGCGGCATGTGTAATGCTGGTTTAATATTGATCCTATTAAATTCGCCGAATAGTACCTCTATTAGTTTACTAAGCATTTACAATGAATTTATAACAATTGAAATAATTAGAATATTATCCATTCGGTGACGCTCCATAAGTAACCAACTCAAAACACATATGGCCTACGAATCAGACAGCAGCCTCAAACTCTATTTACGGGAAATTTCCAAGACCCCGTTGCTCACGGCAGACGAAGAAGTCGCACTTGCCGCGCGGATCCAAAACGGTGATGAAAAAGCACGGACTCAAATGATCAGTGCGAACCTACGACTCGTGGTAAAAATCGCACAGGATTATTCCAATTATGGAATGCCTGTTGCCGATTTGATCTCCGAGGGAAACATCGGTCTGATGAAGGCCGTTGAGCGGTTTGACCCTGAAAAAGGAGGTAAACTTTCTACCTACGCGGCTTGGTGGATCAAGCAGTCGATCAAACGTGCGCTTGCCAACCAATCAAAGACCATTCGCCTCCCAGTGCATATGGTTGATAAAATCGCCAAAATGCGCCGGATATCGGTCATTCTAGCAGAAGCGCTTGGTCGTGAGCCGACCGATGAAGAACTCGCTGATGAAGTGGGTCTTCCACACCGGAAGTTGGCACTTCTTCGTCAAGCATCTTATCGCCCAGCCTCGCTGGATGCGCCGATCCATGAAGGAGAATCCACAGAGTTCGGCGAAGTCATCAGTGACGAGAGCGCAGAAAATCCGCTAGATATGTTGGTGGGTAAAGATATCCATGGCGAACTTGATGGATTGCTAAATCTGTTAGACGAGCGCGAGCGCCGTATCATTAGTGAAAGGTTCGGTTTAACTGGACGCGAGGCGATGACATTAGAAGAAGTCGGGTTCGAGTTCGGTGTGACACGAGAGAGAATCCGCCAACTCCAAAATTCAGCACTTGCCAAGATGAGGCGTGCGCTTTGTAAGAAGGAAAAGCCGATCCCAAAGTCCGTTGCTAGTGGATTTGTCGCAGCATAAGATTTGTTTGTTAGTTGTTGTGAAAAACTGCGGTAGCGAGTGCTACCGCAGTTTTTTTATTAAGCGATTCCTTGTAAGATTTATCGATCCGCGCTGGTCATTTGCGAGTGAGGCATTTAGGCAATTTCTGTGAGACGCCGGCCAAATTTTCTGAATGATTCAACTATGCGCTTCGGCTGGCTTTGGGTGGTGTTTTTTTTGCAAGGAATGACACCCGGCTTCTGGTTACCAGCGTTGACGAATATTCTTGAGGCTAAGGGGTTGAGTGGGTGGGTTTCGTTGGTTTTCACCGTACCCCCGCTTTGCGCACTGATTTCGCCATTGGTTGGTGGAGCGTTGGCGGACCAGCGGATTTCGGCAAATCGTTTGTTTGTTTGGACTTCTTTGGTGTCCGCGGTGGTGCTGTGGTTGGCATTTGCAACGCTTGATGCTGGGTGGAATCCATGGTGGTTTATTGCGTTGCTGGGTGCTTACTCGTTATTTTCTGGGCCTTCGTGGGGTTTATTAACCACCATCGCGTTGACCCATTTGACTCATGGGGAGCGTCAATTCCCTTTGGTCAGGCTTGGTGCTACGGTGGGTTGGATGCTGGCTGGGGTGCTGACGAGTTATGTGTTGCACGCTGACACCAGTCCCGTTGCTGGTTATGCGTCGGCGGGCACGCGGTTTTTGGGAGGGGTGCTCGGTTTCATGCTGCCGAATACACCGCCTTTGGGCCTCGCGACTTCTTGGCATAGCCGCTTGGGTTTCGATGCATTCCGATTGTTGAAGCAGCGCGATCACTGCGTGTTCTTCGTGGTGACAGCGCTATTTTCCATTCCACTTACGGCGTTTTATATGTACGCGCCAGAGCTTCTGCGGTTTTTGGGAGACGCGCACTCGACCGCGACCATGACGATCGCACAAATTTCTGAAGTCGTGGCGATGTTATTGGTGGGGTGGGTGATGATGCACGTGAGGGTTAAAGTGGTTCTGTCTTGGGCGTTAGGACTCTCGGCGTTGAGGTTTTTAATGAGTGGCTATGCGGGGGCAAGCGGCTTGATCGACTGGCACATCGCGGGGATTGCGTTGCATGGGATGTGCTACACGTTTTATTTCATCACGGCTCAGGTCTTTCTCGACCGGCGGGTTGAACCCGGCCTCAAGGGGCAGGCTCAGGGTTTGCTATCTCTCGTTTCGAGTGGTCTTGGTCCCCTGGTAGGGGCTTTAGTCTGTGGCTGGCTCCGCGTGCATTGCGTCGGTGCCGATGGCCGAGGGTGGATGCTTTTCTGGGGAATCCTTGCCGGGATGATTGCTTGCTGCTTGGTGATTTTTGCGTTTTTTTATCGCGGTCTGGGCAAGCGGCAGCCAGCGGTTTTTACAAGCTAGGCGGCTTGGGAGACTGAACAAGTTCGCAGGCGAGGCGGATTGCGGCGATCATCGATGACGGACTAGCTAAATTTTTCCCAGCGATGGAAAACCCTGTGCCGTGGTCGGGACTGGTTCGGGGGAAGGGGAGTCCGAGGGTGACGTTGACAGCGGTGTCGAAATCCAAGATTTTGAGAGGAATAAGCCCTTGGTCGTGATACATCGCCAGCACCGCATCGAACTGTCCTTGTGCGGCCTCGCGGAAAATGGCATCGGGTACGGCGGGGCCAGTGAATCTAGCAGTTTTTGTGGCATTCAACCGCTCAATGGCAGGAGCGATGATTCGGGTTTCCTCGTCACCGAACGCGCCATTTTCTCCGGCGTGAGGGTTGAGACCGGCCACAGCAATTCTGGGATGCTCGATGCCGCGGCGTTGGAGAAAATCCGCCATAAGTAGTCCTATTTGGAGGATTTTTGATTCGTTTAAAAGCTTGGCGACCTTGCTGATGGGTTCGTGGATCGTAGCGAGACCGACACTCAACGTGGCGCCCGTGAGCAACATCCCAAAGTTCGAGACGCCGAAGGCATCGGCAAAAAACTCAGTTTGTCCAGGAAATGGGAAGCCGAGTGATTGGAGGCCTTGTTTCGAAACCGGGCCAGTGACCACCCCTGCAGCAGAGCCATTTTTCAATTGGCGGACTGATTCGTGCAGGGCATCAAGCGCGGCAGCGGCAGACTTTTGATCGGGTTTGCCTGGGGTTCCAGCGTTTGCGTCACCGATGACATCGATCTCAAAACCTGGGGGAATTTGAAATGAGGATAAAGCGAGCGCAACGACCTCGGGTCCGACGCCAGCAGGGTCGCCTAGGGTGATTAAAATACGCGGCATTGGCGAAGTATCCGCCAGAGTCATCTGGCTGCCAAGCGGGGAAATCGTCGAATGATCGTTTGGTGCGATTTTAGGATCCAGACTTGCGCGATCTGCTCGTGATTTGATAGCCTTCTTGTCCATGGCAATATCTGCAATAAGAATTCTATCACTTTCATTCATTTGCCTTTTTTTAAGTCAGTGTGGAATTTCAAGCATGGGACGGGGAAATTTGGGAGGGCCAACGGTCGAGGAGAGAAATTCCCAAATCGCAAGTGAGCCAACCGGAGATTTTTTCTATGGGAGACGATATTTCGTCGAGAAAACCCGCTTTTGGGGATACGTCCGTGAGCCTCGACAACCATGGAGTCGGGCAAAACTGGTGATTTTCCGCGAAGATAAGAAGAAAAGCCCAGACCGCCTTTCTGAAAATGGCTCCCCAGGCCAACGCTATGCGTTCGACAATAATTTCGAATATCGCCTCCACGGGTACTACACGGGTCAGCAAGCATACGATCCAAATAGCAATCAATTCTTGCCAGAGTTCATGCTAACAGCCTACACTCCGTTGAACAACAAACCGGGTTGGATTTTCCGACCCGATGATCGCTACGACCGTTACCGGGTCACGCTGGTTCCGCGATAAAACTCCCCCCATTGTATCATGAAATTTGTTGGTATTCAACGTGCCGTGCGCGCCACTCGGTACGATCGTGCTCCAGGCGATTCCCCAAATATGGGGCGAGTCTCTCGTATGCCAGGAACAGGAATGCCAAAAGGTTCTCGCATTCGCAGGCGGAATAAGGGTGCGGAAAGTGGGACAGGTTCGACGAGCAAGGTTGCAAAAAGCCACGAGCGCGGCAAGAGAGGCCGAAGAAGGCGCAAAAGCCACGTCAGGACTTGGTCGTTCATGATTGCTGGGCTCTCATTGTGCTGTGTGTTTTTTGCAATTTGGGCGTGGTCAACTTCTGCAAAGCAAACCAAAGAGATATCGACCAGCATCGCACCACCGATCGTCCAGCCGGTGGCGCGATTGTTATCGAAATACCCATCGCCCTCGCAGCGCGAGTCCATGGATTTGGTTAAGCAGGCGCTGCAGATTCGAGACCCATCGCAAGTTGCGAGCTACTTCCGTCCTTGCGAATCAAGTCCAGAGGAAATCATCGAATACTTGAGAAACCTCGAGGCTGTGGATGGAGTGATCGTTGGATATGATTGGCTGAGCAGTATCGATGTTGAACGGATTCTCATCGATGGGGTGGTGATCCTGTTCCGCAAAGATGACAAGCCTACCAAGCGCTTGGCGTTGCTCTCGCCGGACACGGAGGGGAAGTGGAAGATCGACTTTGACGCACTCGCTCGAAAATCGAAGCCGTCGTGGAATGATCTCCTTGAGGGCGGTGCGCTTTCGGCACAAGTGCGAGTCTGGGTCGCGCCAGACAGCTATTTCAATGGGCCATTCAAGGATGACGCTCGCTGGATTTGTTTCGGAATCTCATCGGCGGACATCGATGAAAACCTCTTTGGTTACTGCGAGGTTGGCTCTGCTCAGGCTTTTGCGATGAAATCAATTTTTTCCGATGAAACTAAATTGGCTCGGGTAACGCTGGAACTTTTGCGAGTGGAAGGTGCCAGTGGGCGGCAGTTTCAAATTTCCAGGGTTATCGCCTCGGACTGGCTTGTTGGCGATACGGCTTTCGATGAAGGATTTAAATAAACCCATTTTGTGACAACTTGGAGGCTTGGATTTGTTAGGAAAAAAGTATCGAACACATCCGATAAATGAAATTCAATAGGCGTTTAAAGCCATTCTGATTCTTAATTGGATAGCGTGATTCGTATACCAGCTAGATCAGGAAATTAATCAACTCTCGTAAAACCCAAGTTAAATCAAATCCGTCCTCGTGAAACCCAATGAGATTAAAGCAGCCTCACAGCCTCGGCAGCCCCGGGAGGTAGGAGATGCTCCGCAAATCGGGCGAGTGGCTCGTTTGCGGTACCCTTCCGCAGACCCCGCGCCGCGATCTTCGCGTGTGCGCAAGTCAGCGAGATCTTCTCGGACCAACCGATGGGTGGGGTTGTGGTCAGCAGCGCTCGGCTTAGTCGCTGTTGTGCTGATTTTGCTGACGATCTTTTTCTGGGCGAGAAAGCACATAGGGCAAGACCAACTTCAAGTCGTGCCGAAGCCTATTCAAAAACGAGTGGCGTCCAAGTTTCCTTCGCCCGACAGAGATCAAGCGATCGAACTGGCTCGACGGGCTCTTACCAGTAAAGATGAACAATTGCTCAAATCACTTTTCCGCGCGGACGGCACGTCTGGTGCTGAAATATTGGACTTTTTAAATGGTGTAGAAAAACAAGACGGGCTAATTGACCGCTACGAGTGGTTGAGCAGTTTGGACTCTAACGGAATGCTCATTGAGGGTGTTCTTGTCATTTATAAAGGAAAAGAAAAACCCGTGGAGCGTATGGTTTTACTCACGCCTGATCCGGCAGGAAATTGGATGATTGATTTTGATGCGTTCGCGCAAACGTGCAAACCGCCTTTACGCGATTTCCTAACAAGTGAAGTCGAATACGCAATTGTTAGAGTTTTCGCCGGTAAGGATGTATATTATAATGGAGTGTTTGGTGACGAGTCGCAGTGGGTCAGCTACGGACTCTTGTCGAGCAACGAGGAGAGAATCATGCGTGGCTACTGCCGGGTGGGCTCCAAGCAAGCCGAGGCGATGGCGATACTCTTTTCAGAAGGTCAAGCGGCGAGGCGAGTCACGCTTGAGTTGAGGCGACTCAAAGGGAGTGCCCCGCTTCAGTTTGAGATCACGCGCGTCGTCTCTGATGACTGGATTGTGGCAAAGCCAGCGGAAGCTTTTTGAAGGGCGGGAAAATATCCTGACACCCTGACACCCCATCCACCTTGGTAAGATGAATGGTCCCAGCACAAACGAAAATCGATTAGACGTAGGATGACTCCACGCGTTCGGCGACATCGCGGTAGCCGTAGTCGACTTCGTAAATTTGTTTGAAGCAATCGAGGGCGGAGGCTTTGTCGTTCACTTCCGCATGGATGAGACCTTTTTCGTAGAGGACTTCTTTCTTGGTGTTGTCCATCGCTACGAGGTCTGCGAGTGCATCTGAGAGCTGTTTGATTGCGAGGTCGAACATGCCTTTCGCCCTGAATGCGCGGGCTAGAGTCAATAGCACCTTGGTACGAATGTGCGGGTTGCGAGTCGCTTGTTGGAGATGAGGAATGGCGGCGCTGTATTCTCCGGCTTTGTAAAGTGCGGTTCCAAGTTCGAAGCGGAGTTGTGGATCCGTCGGGTTTTGATCCACACGTTTCTGGGATTCTTGCACCTGCTCTGCCAAGCGATCGGCCTTGCGAGCGTCGAGCGCTGCCTGCAGTTCGGCGTTGTTAGGGTCAGCCGCTGCAGCAGATTCGAGGTTTTTCATGTCCAACTCGAGCGCACGGTCATTCATCGCTGCCGCTTTGGTGGCGAGGGCCACGTCGCCATTGCTGAGCGAGTGAGCCCAGCTGAAAAACGTGTGAGCATTGTGCCAATCTTCGAGTTGCTCGTATAGATTGGCGAGATCCTTGACGGTGGCGAGGTGATTGGGATCTAGATTGTATTTTTCAACAACCTTGTCGCGTCGTTCTTCGAGTTGTTCGCGAGTGAGGCCGGTGCGTGAGGCTTTTTCGAGTTCTTCAAATTCAGCCGTGTTTTTCATCAGCGAGCGCATGTCGGCATTTTCATCCCACTTTTGCTTTTGCATCGAGGCGCGAGCCGAGGCGTCTTTGGAGCCTTTGATCGCGGGTCCATCGGTTGGGTGATGCTTGATGATGTCATTGTAGACTTCAGACGCGATCATGGGTTGGTCGCGGCTGAGGTAGAACTCCGCAAGTTTGTGAAGGAGTTTAGCGTTCTCTGGGTTTCCCTTGCGTACGGTTTCGAGAGCGAACGCAGCGGATTCGAATAATTCGAGTTTCAAGCAGGTATCGAATAATAAGTCATTCGCTTGATCGTTCAGGGGATCTTTTTCGAGCTCCTTTTCGATAAGAGGAAGAGTCCCTGCGGGATCTTTTTTTGCGGCGCTTTGCAGCTTCATGATTCCCACACCACCACCTGACATGCCAAAAAGGCCTGCTTTTTTCTTGGTGTTACCAGCGATTTTAAGTTCGCATTCGCGCAGCATTTTACGTCCGTCAAGAAAGCCGGGGCTTTCCTTGAGAACTCCCTGCAGCAGACTAATTCCATACTCAAGGTTAGATGTTTGAACTGCGGTAAGCGCTTTGAGCCACATCGGCTTGAGGCTCGATGGAAGTTCTTTTTCGGTGATCTCGGGCATTGCGGTAAGAAAAGTTGAGGATTTAAAATTGTCAGTCCGAAGTTGGCTGCAGGCGGAAAGTGTAGTTTGTCTTGGGGCTTGGCAAGTGCGGTTCTCTAGGAAAATAAGGAGAAATCAAGAATCGTTCACTTTTTGGGATTGATGGACTCAATGAGATGGAGTAACCCGATGCCGCAAGACGGAAATTTCAATCTGTCTTCTGCACCATATCAAGTCAATATGCCTCCTCGCCCAAAGAATTCCGGCCGCCGCAACAATCGCAATCGTTATGGTCCGCCAAAGCGTTCCACCAAAGACGAAGAAGAGAAAGCGGTGGAGGTGGATGGTGAGATTTCATCCGTGCTTGCCGGGACGATGTTCCGCGTGAAACTGGAAAGCGGTCACGAGGTGCTGGCACATATTTCTGGTAAAATGCGCAAGCGGTTCATCCGCTTGGTCGTCGGCGATAAGGTCAAGATGGAGATGTCTCCTTACGATCTCACGAAGGCGAGAATTGTTTTTCGGTTAGGCTGATTATTGCTCACTCGTCGATTTTACCAACTTCGGTGAGATCCACACTAGCAGAATATTGGTTGTCGCGTCTCTCAATCACAATTTCTCCTAGCAGGTCATTCTGCCGAACGACGAACTGATTAAGTTTCATTAGTTCTAACAACGCAAGAAAGGTCACGATCACCTCTGCTTTGGTGGTGGCAGATTTGAAAAGCTCTTCGAAGCGACGAGATTCTCCGGGGATGAAGTGGCTTAGTAGCAATTCGATTTTGTCGGAGACCGTGTAGCGATCATCGATGATATCACCGAAATTATGCGTTTTTTCGAAGCGTTTAAGGACATTTTGAAATGCGCGGATCAGATCGAAGATTGAAACTTCTGCTAGAGTGATAGGTTCTTCTGCGGGAGCATCGGTGATATCCGGTTGGTGTTCGAAGCGACCCTCTTGTTCGAGTTCGCGGAGGGAGAGAAATCCTGCGGCGTCTTTGAATTTTTTGTATTCGATAAGCTGCCGGATCAGTTCCCAGCGTGGATCGTCATCTTCCGCGTCTTCTTCCGGTGGTTGATCGACACGGGGAAGGAGAGTTCGGCTTTTTAAATACATCAAGTTTGCAGCCATTACGATGAACTCGGAAGCGAGGTCGATGTTAAGCAATTTGAAGGTGTTGATGTAGTCGAGATACTGGCGAGTGATGCGCTCGATAGAAATTGTATGGATATCGACCTCGTCCTTTTTGATCAGGTAAAGGAGCAGGTCGAGTGGGCCTTCGAAAATTTCGAGTCGGACTTTGTAGTCATCAATTTCCATAAAGTGGGTCGTATGGCATCAAGGGGGTGGATGCGAGGGTAAATTTGCCTCGCCTGTTGCATGGGGCTTGCGTTTAATCGCCGCGTCACAGGGTCAATTTACTTATGCAGTCCGAACAATCCGAGCAATCTGAAAATTTCAATGAGCGACTGAGCCAATGGGTCGCTGACCAAGGATTTTGGTTCCAGTTAAGATATTCGTTATCTAGCAGCGGAACGAGGGGGACGGCACTTTATCATTTGATGAGAATTGGCTTTAGGTTACTTATTTTCATTGGTGTTTTGGCACTTGGTACGTGGGTCTACTTGCTAAAACGGACGGAGTATAAAGAATTCAACCTTGGTTTGACCGAGTCGATTCAATCCGCCGTTTCCGCCTCCGAGATTCAGCTGGGTGGGTTCAATCGTCTGCAAGGGTATCTCGAAATTAGCCGATTTGCAGCGCAAGGTGGCGCAAAGACATTCTATAACTCGATGGAGGCAAGAAATTTGCGTTGTAAAATGGGATTTCTTGATGGGGTGGCGGGTCGTTGGGATCCTGGAACGATTTCGATATCGCGGTTAGACATGGAAATCCGCCCGGGCACGGATGATGCAAATGCGGCGGAAATGTTTTCCAAAGCACTTTTTAAGCAATCTGACCAAGTTTCGATTGATTCGTTAGAGATCACCAGTGCCAACTTGCGCTGGGGTTATTCCGAGCGGACCCGTGGAGCCATCGAGGCAAGTACCTTGCGAGTGCAGCGCATCGGGCGGGGGTTGAAGTTGAGTTTTAAGGGGGGGATCTTTTCTCAAAACTGGCTGCGCAAACTTGAAATTGTCAACTTGATCGTCATTTGTGAGCCGGAAGGATTTGTTTTCGAAAAGGCAGAATTTCGGTTAGGCACGGGATCGGTGAATCTATCTGGGCTTAGATTGCTAGGTGGAGAAAATCCGAAAGTGGTAGGAGTTGCAAAAGTTAACAGGCTCAGCTTGGAGAGTGCACTTCCGGTAGCGTTGAGAAGCTTCGTCGAGGGATCAATCTCTGGGGATTTCAAGGTCACTGGATCGACCAATTCTTCGGAGGGGATTGGCTTCGAGGGCCAAGTCACTTTGGATGGTCAGGACTCCGTGATTCTCCGTGAACGTCTTCATTTGTTGAAAGCGCTCTCGGTCGTCGACTATGTGCGTAACTATTACCGACTCGATTTTAGAGAAGGGTCATTCAAGTTGAAATCAGGTAGTGGTGGACTTGAGATTACAGATTTAAATTTAAAAGCCTCGGATCTTTTTACCTTGGTGGGAGACCTGAAAGTCAGACCGCCTACCGCAGAGGAAAAGAATCAGGCGTTAGGAAAGTCCACAACTGCGGGTCCTTTATTCCAGGCTGATGATCCACAAGCTGGTGAGAGCATGAGCGTTGCTGGACAAAATGAAATCACGCTACGCAAAGCAGCCCAAGCAAGTAAAAGTGGCAAGGCGGCCGCTTCCGATACTGGTGCGTCAACTTTGTTTGACCGCCTCGGTCAGAATTTTGAAACTCGCCGGCTTGAAGAACAGGAGGCAGATCGTTTGTCAAAAACGCTGCGTTACGATGGGTCATTTGTCATCACCCTCTTGCCAGATGCCTTTGAACGCGCGCCGAAGCTGATACAGCAATACCCGGCCGACACAAAGACGGAGCGAATTCCGATGGTGATCCCAGTGCAGGGAAGCCTGTACGAACTCACGTTGAAACAGGCTGAAGATATCTATCAGCAAGGCACTCGTTAGAGATCAGCGACGGGCGGCAAGACCCAGACTGTGATAAATCTCACGGGTGGCGTGGCTTTTATTCAGCGTGTAAAAATGAATGCCATCGACGCCCTCGTTGAGGAGTCCTGCGCACTGCTCTGCGGCGTAGTGAATGCCAACCCTCTCGACCGCTTCGGAGTTATCTTTGGCTCTTGCCAATGCACGCAGTAGTTTGGCGGGGTACCGGGCTCCGGCAGCAAGCTCTGCCATACGCTTCATTCCTTGCAGTGATGTGACTGGCATGACCCCCGCAATGATTGGAATTTGGATTCCTGCTAGATCACAGCGATCACGGAAATCTAGAAAATCGTGATTGTCGAAAAAAAGCTGGGTGCAGATATAGTCAGCCCCCTCATCGACCTTTGCCATGAGGAAATCCAATTCGTCGACACGATTCGGTGTAGTCGGGTGACCTTCAGGAAAACCTGCGACACCGATTCCGAACCCCCTCGGGTCTGGGTGGGCACCTGAATCGTTAAACTTACGGATGAAGCGAACTAGGTCTGCCGCTTGGCGGAATCCGCCTTCCGACCAGTCGTAGTCGGGTTGGTCCTTTGGTGGATCGCCGCGCAGAGCGAGAATATTACTGACCCCTGCAGCGGCATAACGGTTGAGGATGTCTGTCACTTCCTGTTCGGAATGCCCAACGCATGTTAGATGGGGCACTGGTGGAATGGAGGTTGTTTCGCGAATGCGGACCACCAGGTCGTGAGTCAGCTCACGCGTGCCTCCCCCCGCGCCGTAAGTGACGGAGACAAATGTCGGTTGGAGTTCTTCCAGGTCGCGGATCGTTTGGTACAATTCTTCCCAAGCGGTTGATGTTCGCGGGGGGAAAAATTCAAACGAGAGGGAAGGCTTCGAATCTCTTAAAATGTCTCGGATATGCATGTGCGAGTGATTTTGGAACGGGTAAAAATTATTAGGAGCGTTTGCGGAACTTTTTGGAGATATGGGAGTTTCTTGATCAATCGGTTTTCGCTACGCCGTAGAGAAGCCACAAATGCTCATGAAAACAATCCCTGTTTCTTGTTTGCTCGCTGGAATGTTCTTGCCAGTGCTTAGTTTTGCCCAATCACAGCCGCCTGAGACGGCTCCGACTGATCACAAAAAGACCGGGCGGACAAAGCCGGAACATCCATTTCTAGAGGCTTGGAAGTCGGCGGACTCAAATCAGGACGGATTTATTTCCATGGAAGAATTTGGCTTGTTGCAGCGCCTGCAAAATTTAGCGGAGGAAAAGCGAAATCGGCTATTTGCGCGCTTGGACAAGGATGAGGATGGAAAATTGAGCCGTGACGAGTTGGCGAGGATGAACAAGCCCCACGGGGACCAGCCCGAGCCTCCTAGCAAAAAGCTATGGGAGTTGGATGCTGATAAAAGCGGCGGCGTGAGTTTTGAAGAGTTCAAGGTGGGTCAATTTCTCAAAAAGCTATCGCCGGAAAAGCAGCAAGAGGTGTTCACTCGACTCGACACCGATGGCGATGGACTCGTCACTCCGAAAGATCGTCCAGAGCCAAACCGCAAGCGGTCAGACGGCGCGCGCCCAGGGAATCAACCCCCTCCGGAGCCATTCAATCGCAAGCTGGACCTAGATGGTGACGGTGCCTTGTCATTTGAGGAATTTCGCGCGGGTATCCAAGTGAGGAATCTCAGTGAGGACGAACAAGAAGACCGTTTCGAGTCGATAGACCGCAACGGTGATCAAAAGATTTCTCCCCAAGATTTTCCGCCACCTCCCCCGCCACCAAAAGCGGAGTAAGTTTTGTACGATTGGGATTGCAGAATAGATGTGCAAATTTAAACCCGTGAAGGCAAGTCGTCCACGGGTTTATTGTTGAAATCTCAGGGCGCTGCGGAGATCGATTCCTCCTTAGCGACCGAGGCCAAGACGACGTCACGAATGCTCCCACCCTTGCGCTTGCTCCACCAGAGCACGACCGGCGATGCGATGAAAATTGACGAAAAGGTTCCGACGATGATGCCGATGAAGATCACCACTCCGAAGTCCCGTAGGGCGGTGCCACCCAAGAATGCGAGGATCGCCACACTGATCAAAGTCGCAGCGGACGTGAGCAAGGTGCGTGAGAGGGTGGCGTTCACCGCCTCGTTCATGATTTTCTCGACCGAGTCCGTACGTGTGAGAAGCATTTCTCGAACTCGGTCGAAGACGACGATGGTGTCACTGATCGAGTAGCCGGCGATGGTGAGGACCGCCCCCACATGGATCAGTGAGAGTTCTCCACCCATGAGCACGACGGCTCCTACGCAGATGATGATATCGTGGAAAATGGCGACAAAACCGCCAAGGGCGAATGAGAACTCGAAACGTAGCGTCATGTAGAGGACGATTCCTAACAGACCCAGTGCGATAGCGATGAGGGAGTCGGTTAGAGCAGTGCCACCTATCAAAGCAGAAACCTCATCCTGACTTGCGTCGATCGCGTATTCCTTCGAATCCGGCTTCATCTCGCCAAGTGCGGGAATGGACTCTCTGAGTTTTTCAATAATCGCTTTAGAATCTTTCGTGGCGCAGCGAACGGTTATCATTGTGCCCGTAGTTAGATTTTTTTCCTGTTGGGGATAAGCAGCTTTTGAAAGCTGCATGCCTTCGACCACTTTGCGCACTTCGTCTAATGGAATTTTGGTTTCTTTACCCAGTTGGAATTTGATGAGTGTGCCGCCAGTGAAGTCGATTCCCATTGCTCGTTCTCCACGCACTCCAAACGCACCGATCGAGATGACCAGGGTGATGATTGCCAAGATGATGCAAATGCGGCGCTTGCCCATGAAGTCGTAGTGACTGGACTTGATGAGGTCGAGGAAGGTCAGTTTTTTGAACATTCCGAAGTCGATTCCCCAGCGGAAAATCACCCGAGTAACAAGGATGGCAGAGAACAACGAGGCGGTGACGCCGATGATCAAGGTGATGGCGAAGCCTTTGATCGCGCTGCCCCCGAAGGCGAATAGAATGGCCGCCGTGATCAACGAGGTGACGTGTGAGTCGAAAATCGCTGAAAATGCTCTGTCATATGAAGCTTCGATGGCGTTTTTGAGAGATTTGCCGCCGCGGATTTCTTCCCGCAAGCGTTCGTAGATCAGCACGTTTGCATCGACCGCCATGCCGATGGTGAGGATCATCCCCGCGATCCCTGGAAGGGTGAAGGTGAAACCGAACATCGCCATCACACCGAAGAGCATGATTGTGTTGACGATGAGTCCAACGATGGCGATTAAGCCGGAGACGCGATAATAGAGTAATACAACCAGGAAGGTCATGAGCAATGCGAGCCCACCAGCAGCGAGGCCTTGCTTCACGACGGCCGAGCCTAGGGTTGGTGAGACCGTACGCATTTCATCGACGACCAGTGCATTTTCTAACGGGTTCATCAATGAGTTCGCGAGGTTTTGTACTTCACCGGGTTCGCTGAGACCTTCGACGATAAATTGTTTTCCGAGTGGGACTTGGTTTACGACGGGAGCGCTGATGACTTCACCATCGAGCACGATAGCGATGCGATCCACGCCGGGGCGTAGATCTTTGGTTAGAGCGATCATTTTGTCGGTTCCAGGTCCGTTGAGGGTGATAGAAACCGCGTCGGCCTGTTGGGGGGATGGAGTAGCGAGTGCGATGTCCGCGCCCCCGAGACCAGGGATCCGCTTGAGCAGGATTGGGCGCTGGATCTCCTTGCCGTCTTGGTCTTTACTCTTGTGGTTGAAAGCAAGGTAGCCTGGTTCTTTTTCTAAGCGCTCAGCGACGCGAGCCGCGAGAGATTTCCGGTCGGGTCCAAGTTCGTCATTGCGAGGGCTTACTTTATGAAGTTGCAGCTTAGCGACTTTTTGCAAACTGGCACGGATGCGCTCAGATTCTTGGGGTTCCACACCCGGCATTTGCAAGAGGATGCCGTTAGAGCCTTGTCGGGCGATGATTGGTTCGGCGGTCCCCATGCTGTTGAGCCGCTTTTCGATCACGGTGATCGCTTGATCGACTTGCGAGGGTGTGATTGGCATTTCATTTCCTTCTTCATCCATCCGAGGTTGGATGTGCAGCGAGAACGAGGAGCCTCCAAGGATGTCGATGCCGCCCTTGAGTCGATCTTTTGGTGGAATCACTGCGGCGATGCACAATGCGCAAATGCCAAGGGTGAGTACCGTGCCCACGTTCCGTCTGCGACGCTCGATTTCCGTGGCGAAATACCAGAAAAACATCAACATCAAAGCTAGTCCAATGATGAAAAGAATCAGTGGGTCGTTGTAAAATGCGGTCGCGATCAACATGGTTAGAAAAGTTGGTTTTTGGTGCTACGAGAAGAATGTTTGACGAATGAGACGGTGCTTACTTGGTCGCGGAAGAATCTTTTTTGTGGACGGTCGAGATAGCAGGTTTGTCGAACTCAAGCATGGTGCCTTCCGCCACTTTGACGATCACCGTCTGGTCTTTCACGTTGTGAACAATGCCGTGGATGCCCGAACTGGTGACCACTTTATCGCCCGACTGCAGCGAGGCGATGCGTGCGGCCATTTCTTTGCGCTGGCGCTGCTGCGGGCGGATCATCAGAAAGTAAAACATCACCACCATGAGGCCCATCATGACAAAGGGGCTGCCGAGAATTCCCTCTGGGCCTTTGGCGGCGGGAGTTGCTTGCGCGATGATGGAGTTACAAATGAAGATTAGATTTGGTGTCATATGGAGTTAGTTGAAGTGTAGCGCTGGATGAAAGAATTTTTATATGCGGAGAATGTTCCTGCAGTGATGGCCTCGCGTGCCGCGGCAACGAGTGACAGGTAGAAATGCAGATTGTGGAAGGAAAGCAACCGCAAACCGAGGATTTCACCTGCGCGGAATAGGTGCCGGAGGTAGGCTCGGGAAAATCCTGCGACGTGTGGGTGGGCGCTTTCGCAAATCGGCCGTGGATCTTTGGCGTGGATTAGATTCTTGATGTTGATCGGCCCGTCGAGAGTGAAGGCCATCCCATGACGGGCGATCCGCGTCGGCATGACGCAGTCGAACATGTCTACCCCGCGTGAGATCATTTCCAGAATTTGCGGTGGACTGCCTAATCCCATCGCGTAGCGGGGTTTTTCCCGAGGCAAGAACGGTACCGCATTTTCGATCGCACGGAACATTTCATGCTCGGGCTCGCCGACGGAGACTCCACCGATCGCGTAGCCGTCGAATCCGAGTTCGACGAGTTCGCGGGCAGATTGTTCACGTAGATCAGCGAAAACCGAGCCCTGGACGATGCCGAAATGTTGCTGTCTGCCCGAGCCAGAGCGGGGTTCGTTGGCCGTGACCCAGTCCTTGCAGCGTTTGGCCCAGCGGCTAGTCAGCGCGAGAGACTTTGCTGCGTAGGTTTCGTCGCACGGGTAGGGCGGGCACTCGTCGAAGAGCATGGCGATGTCAGAGCCGAGCGCTCCTTGAATTTCCATGCTCAATTCTGGGGTAAGTAGCATTTTTGAGCCATCAAGGTGGTTTTGAAAGCGCACGCCCTCCTCGGTGATCTTGCGTAATTTCGCGAGCGACCAGACTTGGAACCCCCCCGAATCCGTGAGCATCGGCTTGCGCCAGGTGCTAAATCCGTGCAATCCACCCAATTCACGGATCAACTCGTGGCCGGGTCGCAGCCAAAGATGGTAAGTATTCCCTAAAATAATCTGAGCTCCAAGTTCTTCTAGTTCAGAGGGATGTAGGGTTTTTACGGTGCCCTGCGTGCCGACGGGCATAAAAATCGGGGTCTTGACTGTCCCATGGGGTAGTTCCAAGCTGCCGCAACGGGCGGAACTGTTTGGATCGGTGGCTAGGATAGAAAAAGACACAGGCAGAAGCGATGTAAGCCAGAAGCCACTCATCGCCAAGCTCAATCAGTTGATCCCAAAAAAGTGAAACAAGCGAAAATTCAGAGACAAATTATTCTCAGACCAGCGTTAATTATTTGCAGTCAGAGTGATTATAAGAAATGTTTTTTGAATATTTTCCTCTGGCGCGCCTCCAATAAACCGCTAGCTTGAACCGTCTACTAGAACAAAACCAATTAAAAAATACAGATATGAAACTAATTCTAACAGCACTATGTGCATCGTTCATGGTCATCCCTGCCGCATTCGCCAGTGAATGCGAAAAGAATAAAGGCGACAAGGACGCCCAGAAAGAAGAAGGCACGCTTGCTGACTGCGGCAAGTGCGACAAGGACAAGGACAAAGATGAGAAAAAAGACGACACGAAGAAAGAAGGCACTCTAGCCTCTGACTGCGAAAAGGACGAATGCGACAAGGATGGCAAGAAAGCAGAAGGCACGCTTGCTGACTGCGGTAAGTGCGACAAGGACAAGGACAAGGACGAGAAGAAAGACGACACGAAGAAAGAAGGCACGCTTGCTCACGAAGGTGAATGCGACAAGGACAAGGATGCCAAGAAATCAGAAGGCACGCTCGCTGACTGCGGTAAGTGCGACAAGGATAAGGACAAGGACGAGAAAAAAGACGACACTAAGAAAGAAGGCACGCTCGCTGACTGCGGTAAGTGCGACAAGGATAAGGACAAAGATGACGACAAGGACGACGCCAAAAAAGAAAATCTGGTCCTCGCTTGATTAATTGATAGAAACTCGATTTTAAGAACCGTCGGACCAAAATGTCCGGCGGTTTTTTTGTGCCTTGATGCCGATTGGAAAACGATACGGTTGACCAACATTGATCCATTCGATCAACTTGTGAGTGATGTTGGATGTCGTTTGCGGAGTGATTAAAAATTCGGAAGGCCAATTCCTCGCGTGCCTGCGCCCAGCGGACAAGCACCTCGGTGGGTTGTGGGAGTTTCCCGGTGGAAAGGTTGATCCTGGCGAATCTGCCGAATCTGCTCTGATCCGTGAGCTGGATGAAGAACTCGGTGTGGTGGTGACCGTCGGACTTCCGCTCGTTCCCGTGGTTTGGAGTTATGGCGAAAAAATGATTCGGTTGTTGCCGTTTTATTGTCAGATCATCCGAGGCATCCCGCGAGCCATTGAACACGAAAAACTAGCTTGGTGCGCTCCACAGAATTTCAACGACCTTTCATGGGCTCCTGCGGATTTTCCGATCCTCCGACAAGTGCGCGGAGAATCGGTCGCAACTGGTGAATTGACTTAGTCGTTTGGGTGGGTGACTCTTACACTTTAAAGAGCCCATGAAAATCAATGCCATTTGCGCTTTTTGGGTGATGTTCATTTTGTCTGGCGCCCTCGCCGCACAGAACTTGAAGCCCAAGGATAACCCGAAATTTTTAAAGAGTGCGACCTATCGGATTGATCAATTGATCGCTGGATTTTATCGCAGTAAAAAATTGCACATCCCGACCGTGACCGACGACGCAACTTTTTTGCGGCGCGTGTTCCTCGTTTCGATCGGGCGCATTCCGACAACGGAGGAAGCGCTCGAATTTTTGGAAATTACTGATCCAAACAAACGAGAAGGACTGGTAGATTATTTGCTCAAGTCAAAAGGTCATTCCAGCCACATGACGAACTGGGCGTTCGATCTCCTACGCGTCACCGATGGTCGCATGGGTTCGACGACAAGCAACGAGCCTTACCGTCACTGGGTCCGCTCGGCGATGACTCAAAACATGCCATGGGATGAGTTCACTAAACGGTTGATCGCTAGTTCGGGAGACGGATGGGATCGAGAAACGGCAGCGGTCGGGTACTACACACGGGACCGTGGAATGCCACTCGATAATCTATCAAATACGATGCGTGTATTTCTCGGCGCTCGAATGGAATGCGCTCAATGTCATGATGATCCATTTGGAAAGACCGATCGTCATGATTTCTATCAGCTTGCAGCCTTCACTCATGGGCAAACCACCGTGGGTCAAGATTACATGGCTCCACTTTGGTTAGAACTGCGAGACAGTAAAAAACAACAAGGTGAGGAATATCGCGTGGCTCAAATTTTATGGGATGGAGTTTACGGGATGTCATTGGGTGGCGGGGGTGAGGGCCAGATTCATTTACCTACGGATTACCAATACCGCGATGCAAAGCCCGGCGACTTAGTAGGTGCTCACACCCCATTCGGAACAACGGTCCGGATGTCTGATAAAAATGTGTCGTCTGACGGACGCAAAAAGCTCGCCGACTGGATGACATCGAAGACAGACGAGCAATTTTCCGAAGTCATCGCCAATCGCATGTGGAAGCGCGTCATGGGTAAGGGCGTTTATGAGCCGGTCGACGAGTTCACCCCAGCCGCAAAAACGGTTTACCCGGCATTGGTCAGCTACCTTGGATCGCTGATGATCGAGCTGCAATATGACCTCCGTGCTTTCCAGTCTGTACTTCTGCGAACACGAACCTTCCAATTCGCCACCAACCCAAGCCCATCGAGCATCGAGGTTGGTGATGATTTTCACGGTCGTAAAATCGAGCGACTCTCATCCGAGCAAATATGGGATTCTCTCGTCACGCTCGCCATCGGTGACCCCGATCAAATAGCCCCTCGCTCACTTGACGATCATATCTATTTGGGTGGTAAAGCAATTCTAGCAGGTAAAAAAACCATGAGCCAACTCTCGAAAGAGGTGCTCGCTTTGAAGTCGGAACAAGAGGTCCGAAATTACTTTGTTAAGTTTGTGAGCGAGGTGAGCCGAACTGGGGTTAGCGATGATCCGTCGATGATGGCGATGACGTCATCTCGGTCTAACGATAAAAATGCAAAAGTGCGTGCTTCTGAACTTCCCTCACCACCGCCTCGCGATCACTTTTTATATTTGTTCGGATCGTCGGATAGAGAAGTGGTGGACGGGTTCAGTCGCGAGCCGAATGTCGGCCAGGTTCTCTCATTGATGAACGGCTTTGTTCAGAGAGAACTGGTGAATCATCTTAAAGCGCACCTTTATGAATCGCTCGAAGGTGCCAGCTCGGAAAAAGAAAAAATCCGCCGCCTTTACATCGCGATTTTGAGCCGACCACCAAACGACGAGGAAATTTCGTGGATGCTTGAAGAGATTAAAAAACAAGGCGATGCGGGTTACCGTAACATCGTTTCTGCTCTCGTCATGTCGTCCGAGTTTCTCTTCCTTCAATAAATTATTTGCATGAAATTATTTCCCCAAGCAGATGAGTTAACGCGCCGACAATTTGTTTCGAATGCCGCACGTGCATACCTTGGTGTTCATTTATTTCCCATGCTTGGTGGCTCTCTAGCAAGTGCTTCGCCTGCAGCGGTGGTCAAGGGAGGGACCGCGAAAAGCGTGATCTATCTTTACATGGCGGGCGGCATGAGTCACTTGGATACCTTCGATCCGAAGCCCAAGAATAAAGCGGTGATGGGAAAGACCGAGGCGATTCCTACCAAGGCCGATGGAGTGACGGTGGGAAATTATCTGCCGAAAACGGCTGGCGTGATGGACAAGGTTTGCGTGATCAATTCGATGAACTCGACGCAAGGCGCTCATGAGCAGGGTGCTTACGTCATGCACACCAGCTACGATTTGCGCGGCACGATCAAGCATCCGGCACTCGGATCTTGGGTGCTTAAATTGGGTGGTAGGATTCACCCTGAGCTTCCGGGATTTGTTGCCGTTGACAGCTCGCCGGAGCACGTGGGCGGTGGTTTTTTAGGAGCGAAATTCTCGGCGGCCATGATTGGAAGTCCCGAGGCAGGGCTGCAGGATTCTCAGCGTGCTGAGGCGGTCTCGCCGGAAGATTTCGACCGCCGTTTATCATTGGCTGACCGGATGAACCGCCAGTTCCACGGGCGTTATCCGAATGCAGATGTCAAAGCATACGAAGAACTCTATCGGGAAGCCATCGCGTTGATGAAGTCGAAAGACCTCAAGGCGTTCGACCTCTCACAAGAACCTGCGGCCACTCGAGCACTTTATGGTAGCGGACGATTTGCTCAGGGGTGCCTCCTCGCTCGCCGCTTGGTCGATCATGGCGTGCGATTTATCGAGGTGCAACTCGGCGGATGGGATACCCACGTGGATAATTTCACCGGAGTCGCGGGGCGTTGTTTGGAATTTGACCAAGCCTACGCAGCCCTCATCGCTGACCTTGAAAAATCTGGTACGCTCAAGGACACGCTCGTGGTTGTGGCCACCGAGTTCGGGCGCTCACCAGAGATTCAGACTGAGCACAAGGACGGGCGCGATCACCACCCGCAAGCGTTTTCCTGCCTGCTCGCTGGCGGTGGCATCAAGGGTGGAGTCAAGCATGGGCTAACCGATTCATCCGGTGCAAAGGTGAAAGAGGGGATGGTCTCGGTCCAGGATTTCAATGCCACCATTGCTTACGCGCTCGGCCTCTCTTATGACACGGTGATCATGTCACCCACCAAGCGTCCGTTCAAGATTGCGGACAAAGGGGTCCCGGTCACCGCACTTTTTGGCTAATCCTTGCGACCGCTCGCCGCTGTTAGGCGGTTTGCCGTTCGTCGTCGCACCACTTCGATTCGCCGAAATGGTCACCCCATCCGTG
>VFJU01000033.1 GCA_009885905.1 Verrucomicrobiota bacterium | reverse complement strand
GCGCCACCTTTTTAATTCGTCACGCGCATGGGCATGAGGACGTAGAGGAACGTGCCTTCGATGCGGAGGACGCCGGGGCTCATTTCGTCGATGAGATCTAGGTAGACATCCTGGGTGTCCAAGGCCCGGAGGGGTGCTTGGAGGAATTCTGGGTTGAAGGCGATCTGCATCGGCGGACCCTGATAGATTACATCCATTGATTCCTGAGCCTCGCCGACGTCGGGGGAGTTCGCGGTGACCTCGATGTGGTTCTCGCTGAAGACCAGCTTGACTGAGTTTGACTTGTCTGATGACAGCAGAGAAACGCGGCGGACGGTTTCTAACAATGCCTCGCGACCGATGACCACGCGCTCGTTGCTATCACCTGGGATGACTTGGCGGTAGTTCGGGTAGTTCCCCTCGATGAGCTTGCTGGCGAGCAGGCTATCACCGACGGTGAATGAAATTTGGCTGTCGCTGAGCTTGACGATCACCTCGCCGGAATCACCTAACAGGCGTTGTAATTCTTGCACCGCTTTGGTCGGGATGATCACGTCCGTCTCGTGCGAGGCGGGAAATTCAAGATCTGCATCCACCATGGCAAGGCGGCGACCGTCCGTGGCGACGAGGGTCATCTTGCCCTCGCGGAATGATACGAAAATGCCGTTGAGGACGTAGCGCGTCTCGTCAGTGGAGATGGCGTATGAAGTCTTTTTGAGGCCGTCACGGAGAGTTTGCTGTGGAATTTTAAACTCCTTGGCGCCTTCAAAATCTGGCAGGGGTGGGAACTCCGCTTCACCGAGACCGATGATTTTGAAAAACGATGGGCCGCAGCGGATCGACGCGTGGTTCTTCGCATCCACAGAGACTTCCACCTCACTGGCGGGCAGCTCGCGGATGATGCTGACGAGGCGCTTCGCGGGCAAGGTGGTGGCACCGTCTTTATCGATTTGGGCCTCGACCGAACCGGTGATACCGACGTCGAGATCCGTGGTGGTGAACTGGATGCGGCCGTCCTTGGCCACCAGTAGTACGTTAGATAAAATCGGCAAAGTGGTCCGTGAGCTGACCACGTGTTGGACCTTTTGCAGACCGTCGAGAAATGCTTCCTTAGAGATACGGAACTTCATGATGTAAGAAACCTGAGAGGTTGATGCGGTGAAGTTTCCGCTTTCGATGCCCCTTTGCAAGCCTTCTGTGAATAATCAACGCAAGTGATTGAATTATCGCCGGAGCAAGGACTCGATTCGGGCAAGACTTTGTTTGAATGCGGGTTCGTCATCGACGCGTCCCGCGACTTTTTTGCAGGCATGAATGACGGTTCCGTGGTCGCGCCCACCGAAGGCCTCGCCGATTTCCATGAGGGAGCCCTTGGTGAGTGAGCGGCTGAGATACATGGCGACTTGGCGGGGAAATGCGATGCTGGCGGGTCTGCGGCGACTGGTCATGTCGGCGAGGCGGACATCAAAGTGCTCGGCGACGACCTTCTGGATCGAGTCGATGCTGACTTGGCGGCTGGCTTCCTCGCGGATGAGGTCGCGGAGCAGGTGCTCGACTTTTTCCACGGTGACGCTCTCGCCAGCGAGCGAGGCGAAGGTGGCCACGCGCATGAGCGCGCCCTCGAGGCGGCGGACGTTGGTGCGGATTTTCTCGGCGAGGAAGACCAAGACTGCCTCATCGACACGGACTTTCCAGTCGAGCGATTTTTTCTTGAGGATGGCCATCCGCGTTTCCATTTGCGGTGCTTGCATCTCGACGGTGAGACCGCACTCGAAGCGCGAAACGAGCCTTGGTTCGAGGCTTTTGATCTCGCTGGCGGCGCGGTCGCTGGTGAGGACGACTTGATTGCGGCCGTCTAGCAGCGTGTTGAAGGTGTGGAAAAACTCTTCTTGCGAGCGCTCCTTGCCAGCGAGGAACTGGACGTCGTCGATGAGGAGGACGTCCGAGCTGCGGTAGCGGCGGCGGAATTTCTCGATGTCGCCACGGCGGATCGCGTCGATGAACTCGTTGGTGAATTTTTCGCAGGTGAGATAGACCACGCGAGAGCCGGGTTGGCGGCGGAGCAGCTCGTGCCCGACAGCCTGCATGAGGTGGGTCTTGCCGAGGCCTGGGCCGCCGTAGATGAAGAGGGGATTGTAGCCGATGCCGGCCTTTTTGGCGACCGCCTCGCAAGCGGCGTGGGCGAACTGGTTGTTGTCCCCGACGACGAAGCTGGCGAAGGTGTTAGTGGGATTGAGGCCGGCGCTTTTGATGCGCTTGTCGAGGGCCTCGCCCTCGAGGGTGGCCGCCTTGGTGGAGTGGAAGGGTGACGGGGATGGGTGCGTGAGATCAGGGTCTGCGGCTGTGTCTGCTGCGCCGACGACGACCTGCACTTCGCGGACCTCCTCGTGGACCCCGGTCACTGCCATGGTCAACTCTGGAAGGTAGTTGGTCTCGATCCATACTTGGTGGATTTCTCCCGGCACGCTCACGGAGGCGACGTCGTCTTCGATCCCTAACCATTTTGCTGCACCGAACCAGCGTTGAAATGCGTCATGGCTGACCATCCCTTGCAAAGCATTACAAATATCTTCCCACCCATGCTTGATCAATAGGCATTCACTTATTCCGTTGAGCGTCTCCCCCGCTGAGCCATCCACACGTTCCATTTTGAGTTATTTTTTTGAAAAATTAGTCTCGCACGATTTCCGCTCCCCCGAGCGGTGTAATCTTTCGAGATGCGAAGAATGAATCGTTCAAGGGTTCTTGCGAAAGTTTTTTGTGTCGGTCTAACAGTCTTCTCGAATGAGCGGTATTCCACAAGGGTTCCACAGAAATTTTTTTTTAAAACTTGATCTACTATTTGTTTAGTTCTTCCGTAGTATCAATGTAAGCGACTCTTCGGGATCTTTACAAATCATTGAAAGCAAGTGGATTACAATGTGACGATTTCGTTCTAACCTATTTTCGCTTGTCAATGTGTGGCGTGCACTTGCGGGAGCCGATCATTTTCAGTAAGATGTGAAGATGGTCTCTCAGCGAGTGGTCTGAGTGATGGCGTGTTGACTCCTAAAACAGAGTGCCACGGCGGTGGTCACCAAAGTGCCAAACATGATCCTCCACGGAAACTCAATGATGGGAAGCCATTCGAAATTTTCGTAGAGGCTGAGACCTGTTAGCATTTTCCAGATGTCGTTGGGAAGGTTGCTGAGGTAGGCGACGGCGATCATTCCCGCGAGCATCGCGATCGCATTTCCAAACTCGTTTCCACGGTTACGGGTGAATAGCCCGACGATGAAAATCCCGAGCAGCGATCCGTAGGTATAACCGAAGCTGCCAAGGATGATGCCGATGATGCTGAGGCTCGGGTTGTGCGCCTTGACGAATGCGGTCGCGAGTCCTACGGCGATGAGGACTAGGGCGAATCCTACGGTGCTGAGTTGGATCACGCGCACTCTCGCGTGCTCATCGTGAGGGGTCTTGAACCAGCGGAAATGGAAGTCGCGCGAGTAGCTGGTGGCGAGCGCATTCATCGCGGTGCCGAGCGAGCCCATGGTGGTGGCAAGCACGCCGGCGACCACCAACCCACGCAGCCCACCGGGCATGACGTCGATGACGAAGTATGGAAAAATCCGGGTGCTGTCTGGCTTGCCGCCCGCCATCGGCAGAGCGGGGTCATGAACGACATTTCCGTAGTAGACGGACAGTAGGATGCCGATGGTGAGCACGGCGTAAGTCACCGGAATATCGGCGAGGCCCGAGAGGATGGTGGCGACCGCGCTTTGGCGTTTATTTTTCGCGGTGAGCATGCGCTGGACCATGTCTTGGTCGGTGCCGTGGGTGGCGAGCGTGACGAAGAGCGAGCCGAACAAGGCCGCCCAGACGGTGAACTCGCTTTCTAAAACGCTCTTGATGGAACCCCAAGCGGTGCCGTACTTGCTCACGAAGGCCTCACTGGGTGGTACATCGCCCGCCCATTCCCAGAGTTTTAGGTCGTGGGGACCGGTCAGGAAATTCTTTGCCCCCGCCCAACCGCCTGGAATGTGGCCGAGCAAATACCAAACGGAAAACCCGAGCGCAGCAAATAACACGGCGATTTGCAAAACATCCGTCCAGATCACCGCCTTGATCCCACCCACCGCGGTGTAACCAGCCGTGAGCAGGCTAATGACCACCAGCGCGCCTCCGGTCACCCAAAATTGTTCCCATTCCCCAAGCGCACGTTCGGGGTGGAGTTGGTTCCAAATCACCACCACCAATAAAGTCGGAACCCACAAGCGCGCGCCGCTCGCCAGCGAGCGAGTCAGCAGGAAAATCACGCTCGCGATACTGCGAGTGCGCGGGCCGAAACGAATCTCGAGAAATTCGTAGATGCTCACCACATTGAATTTGTAAAAGGCTGGGATGAACACCGCACTAACAATCACGCGGGCTAACAGATAGCCGATCATCAACTGTGCGTATGTATAATTTCGCAGGCGAAACCCCTCACCCGGCGACCCGAAAAAAGTGCCGGCGCTGATTTCCGAGGCGAGGATCGAGGCCAACACCGCCCACCATGGGATCGAGCGGCCCCCGAGCGCGAAGTCCGAGACGTCGCCAGTGCGGCGGCTGAAATGCACACCGATAGCGATGACGATGGCGAAATAAATTCCGATGATGACGAGGTCCAAGCTCAAAGCCGACATGCGCCGAATCCTATGGCTCGATTTCGCCGATCCAAGCCTCAAGTTTCCACGAGGACTGGGGCGTCACATGTCTGCAGAATTTAGCGCGTGGAAAACCTTGATGGCCGCGTAGGCATCGTTCGCCGCATAGAGCAGTTGGCGGTCGGTGAGCTCGGTGAGCGCCCAGTTAGAAGTGGTGACGGATTTCGATTTGAGAAACTTGCGATTGAACAACAACGCGACGGCCGACTTGGCCCCCACCGAATTTCGGTAGCCGAGTTGCCGGAACGAGCTGTCGAGATCGACAAGCGCACCGGGTCGGATTCCAAAGCGCTGGGAAATTTGGTGGAGATCGCCATCCAAGCCGAAGCCGATTTTCGTGAGCGCGGTGGACGACAGCAGCTCGACGATGACCGCGTGACTCTCGGTGCAGTGGGATTGAAAAATGTAGGCCTTCTCGGTGGTGGCAAATTGCAAAACGTGAGGACCTTCTGAGACTTGGCCTTTATGAAAGGTAGGCTTGGACTCGGTGTCGAAGCCGACTTGACGCGCCTCTAACAACTCAGCGAGAGCAATTTTTGCCTGCCGCGCATCGGTGACCACGAACACCGAGCGGATGTCCAGCCCGTCAAAGGGCTCGAGCTGAGCGATGGCGAACTTGTCTGGAGTGACCTTGTGAGTGCTCATGCTGGAGAATTAGAGTTCGAAAGGCACTCGCGGAGCTGGCACACAGATTTTTACTTTAGCGCAGACCTAGACGAAAATTTCTTGTGAACGGGTGATGGTGCCTTTTTGTCATGGGT